>PKTJ01000066.1 GCA_002869205.1 Candidatus Parcubacteria bacterium
ACCCTCTACTTCTTCGTTTTGATCTTGTTCTGAAGAATTACCATCCTGAGCTTCTGTCTCTGATTCATTTTCTTCGTTATCTCCATATTCATCTTCGTCATCTTCATCCTCGTCTGGCGGCCCCATTCTCATACCACCAAAGTCCTGATCTTCCGCACCATGGGGTGAATCATCACCATCTTTTTCATACCCTCTTTCCCCCGTATCTTCTTTGGGTGTATCTTCTTTAGGTTTTGGTTCTTCTTCTTTTTTTGGTTCATCTGTGTCACTAAGAGAATCAGCCATTTGCTTCCATTTTTTGTCGCCCCATAGACTGGCTGGCCCTCGTGGGCCACCTTTTGTGCGCAATGGTTTTTGTGAACCGTCATTATCTTCGGGCTCTGTTGTTTTTTCTTGTGCTTTGTCTCTGGGCGCTGTTTCATTATTTGGTTTATCTTCTGGTTTTCGGTCTTCAGCTCTTTTTGTGTCCGCTACTTTACCCTCTCCTTCTTCGTTTTGATCTTGTTCTGAAGAATTACCATCCTGAGCTTCTGTCTCTGATTCATTTTCTTCGTTATCTCCATATTCATCTTCTGGTGTGTCAACAATGGATCTGCGATCATCATCAGTGAGAGGCGAATCATCAAGATTGTTGGCGCGATTTGTCCATTTGCTATTATTATCTTGTGTTGGGTCAGCATCTGATTTACGCTCTTCATCGGTAAGAGGATCATCGCTTAGATTGCGATTACGATCTGCCCAATCACCTGTGCCATAATCATCTGAACTTTCTGGCTTCTGTGATTCTTCTGTAGGTTTTATACCTTCTTTCTTTTCTGATTTAGGAGTTTGTTTTGGTTCTGGTTTTTTGTTTTCAGCTTTTTTTGCATCACGTGCATCTTGTTTATCAGCGCGCTTACTCCATTTATCATCACCTGTATAGTCATCTTCTGGTGAGTCGACAATGGATTTACGGTCATTATTACTCAGAGGTGCATTATCAAGATTTCTGGCACGTCTGCCCCATTTATTATTATCTTCCGCAGATAGTGGTGTGTCTGTGGAAGAGGATTTTTGTGGTGCATTAGTATTTCTTGATTGCGACGTAGACGATTTCGTTATTTTTCTAGTTTTTTTACTTTTACTATTCTGACTCCTTTTCGCCCTTTGTTGGTCTCTGCGTAATTGCACGGCACGTTGTTTTTGTTTGCCTTTTTTTGGCATACGGAGGCTTACGTTAGTTTAAGCTATATGTATTATCACGGTAACTTAGTTTGTATGCTTCTTTTTTTGTTTTGTCCTGAAGTGTTTCTACTGCTAATTCGTGTAGTAATTCTTGCACCTTTTTTTCTATATTTCGTGCACCAAGGTCAATATTTGATGTTTCTTTTGTAATTGATTTGAGCGCAGATGCGTCAGCCGTAATACTAAATTTCTGTGTTTTTTTGAAATGTTTACTTACGCGATCTATGTGTTGTTTGATTATCTTTTCAATATCTTTTTTTCCTAGTGTGTTGAATACACAAATAGTTCCGAGTCTGCTCAATAGTGCATTACCTAATGTTTCTTTTAATTTATTGTGTATGTTTTTGGTAAAATTAGTATCTACATCTCGGTTTTCGTGTGTTTCGTTATCAAATCCAATGCCCTGAGATTTGAATAGTTCATTTCCTACATTAGTTGTGAGAATTATAGTGGTGTGTTTGAGACTTATCTTGCGTCCATTGCTATCAGAAATTTCTCCTTCATCTAGTATTTGTAATAAGAGTTTAGAAACATCTGGGTGTGCCTTGTCAATTTCATCAAAGAGAAGCACACAATATGGTCGCTTTTTTAATTTTTCTATAAACGGATTTCTATCCTTGTATCCAATATATCCAGCAGGGGAGCCAAGGATTTTTGACACGCTATGACTCTCACTAAATTCTCCCATATCGAGTTTTATAAGTGCTTGTTTGTCATGATAAAGTTCTTCTGCAAGACGTTTTGTTAGTTCAGTTTTCCCTACACCACTTGGGCCAACAAAAAGAAAAGAGCCAAATGGTTTGTTTTGGTTTTGTATACCAAGTTCAGCACGTTTGAGTGATGCAATAACTTCTTGAATGGTTTGTTTTTGCCCCACAATATGTTTACTCAATCGCTTTTCGAGTGTCTTGAGATTTTCCCATTCATTTTGTGAAAGAATTGTTTCGTCGATGTGCATTTTTTTACTCAGCACACTGCGAACATGCTGTTCTGTGACGCGGAGTTTTTTCTTAGTTTTATTTTGCGTTGTTTTGCTCAAGTCAGTTATTTGTGTGTCTAACTTTTCTATTTTCTTTTTGAGTTCCAGAGCATCTTTGAGTCGTTCTTGTGAAATTGCTTTATCTTTTTCTTCTATGTATTCTTCTTGTTTTTGCTCTAGTGCAAATAGGCGTGTTGTGTGTTCACTTGTTTTTCTACTTGTCTTTACTGAGCTCGCAGCTTCGTCTATTAAGTCTATAGTTTTGTCTGGTTGAAAATTGTCGTGAATGTATTTATTACTCAACCTCAACGCTTCTTTGAGCGCGTTTTCAGTAATTGAGACATGATGAAATGATTCGTAGTATTTTTTTATACCTTGCAAGATCGTGAGTGTTTCTTTGTCATTTGGTTCTTCTACATCGATCATTTGAAATCGGCGTTCAAGTGCAGGGTCGCTGGTAATATATTTTTTATACTCATCATATGTTGTTGCTCCAATACAGCGTAGTTGTCCGCGTGCAAGAGCGGGTTTGAGTATGTTGGCTGCATCCATAGTTCCTTGGTTGGATCCAGCTCCGATAATGTTGTGAAGTTCGTCAATAAATAAAATATAATTTGGATTGGCACTGCACTCGTCTACAATTTGTTTGAGTCGTGCTTCAAATTCTCCACGATATATGGTTCCTGCAACGAGCAGTGTAAGGTCAAGTGATAATATTTTTTTGCGTTTCAATACATCTGGCACGTCACCTGACGCAATTTTTTTGGCAAGTCCTTCTACGATTGCAGTCTTACCAACACCTGGTTCACCAACAAGAATAGGATTGTTTTTTGTCCTACGTGCCAAGATATTTATAATACGTTCAATTTCCTCATCTCTTCCCACAACAGGATCAATTTTTTGTTGACTTTGTTTCGATGTGAGATTGGTAGTAAATTGTGTGGTGGCATTTATTTTTTTATTTCCTTTCATGTGTGGCGGCATTGGCATACTAGATGGGGGAGGTGGCATAGATCCTGGTGCAGGCATGTCCCCTAGATTGTCAAAAACTTCACTCACATCTCCCATCTGTGAAAAACGGGTTGTGTTTTGAAATGAAGTATCTAGCTGATCTTTTATGTGCTCATATTCAATATTGAGAGATACAAATACTTCGGTTATATCTTTGTTTTGTGCGTGTACCAATCCAAACAGGAGGTGTTCAGTTCCTACGTACGTGTGTTCTTGATCATGTGCAAGGACAAGTCCTTTTTCCAATACTTTTCGTGATGTCGGACTTAGTTCTGGTAGATTTTCTGGTCCTGTTGTTTTTGATGATTGGTTAAGCGTTTGTATATCTAGTGAAGAAATATTTTTTATAAATTCTGGTGTGATACCAAATTTTTTCAAAATCTCTCCTGCAACACATCCTTGTTCTTCTGACAAAGCAAGAAATAAATGGATAGGTTCCACTTGTTTGGAATTATAATGTGAAGCGAGGGAAATAGCTCGCGCAATGACATTTTTTAGGTGGGTGGAAAAATTATCAATGAGTTTTTGTGCGTCCATATTTTGGTTATATATCAAAACAAATAGTTGCTTTAGAACTACGCTTATTATATAATAAATGTCCCTTTTTATCAATTACTTTGAATTATAAAATTATATATTAGTTTAGCTATTTATTTTGCATTGAACCCTACCCATTCCCTCCCCTAGTAGGGGAGGGTCGGGGGAGGGGTTGCAAAGCAATAGTATAGTTTTATAATTCGGAATAAATATTTTTATTTTCTATGAGCTTTCCAGATCACATATTCAAGGCATACGATATTCGTGGGCTATATCCACAAGAATTAGACGAAAAAATGGCATATAACATGGGTCGTGCTTATGCTGAATTTATGAAAAAAGATACTGGAAAAGACGATCTGAAACTCGTGGTCTGTCAGGATATGAGAGACTCTTCTATTCCGCTCAAAAAAGAGTTGGTTCGCGGTATGCTTGAGCAAGGAGTCGATATTGTTGACATTGGTCTTGCCTCCACCCCAACGTTTTATTTTGGTGTGAGTTTTTATGGGTATGATGGAGGTGTCCAGGTTACGGCATCGCATAATCCAGGAGAGTATAATGGATTCAAGATTGTGCGTGCTCGCGCAGTGCCTATTAGTGGTGAGACAGGAATTCATGAGATCCGAGATATGGTTAGAGGTGCTCAATTTGATCCAGTGGAAAAACAAGGGCAGATTGAAACACGAGAAGGGGTTCTCGAAGAGCAGATTGCTTATGCACTCAAACATATTGATTACAAATCAATCAAACCATTGAAAGTCGTGGTAGACACTGGGAATGGTATGGGCGCTCCTATTATTGAGGAGTTGTTTAAACATTTGCCATGTGAACTTGATAAAATGTACTTTGAGCTTGATGGTAGTTTTCCAAATCATGAATCAAATCCGTTTAAGGAAGAAAATAACGTAGATATTCAAAATAGAATTAGGGAGACGGGGGCTGATTTAGGTATTGGGCTTGATGGAGATGGAGATCGCGTATTCTTTTTTGATGAGACAGGTAGAACAATTGATCCAGGTATTATTCGTGGTATTTTGGCACAGCTTGTGTTGCGCGATCATCCGGGTGCCGCAATTGGATACGATATTCGTCCGGGTAGAATTACACGCGATATGATCGAAGAAGGTGGTGGTAAACCATTTGTAACACGTGTCGGTCATTCATTGATTAAAATGAAGGGTATTGAAATGAAAGCACCATTTTCAGGTGAATCATCTGGTCATTTCTTTTACAATGAGCCACATGGGTTTTTTGAGATGCCTGCATTTATCATCCTTAATTTTTTAAAAGAGATATCGCAGAGTGGTAAGACGGTGAGTGAATATACAGCACCACTCTATCGTTACTCACATTCTGGTGAAATTAATTTTAATGTGGATGACAAAGAAAAAGTATTGCAATTACTAAAAGAAAAATTTGCCGACTCAAAGATTAATGATCTTGATGGATTATCTTTTGAGTACGAGGATTATTGGTTTAATGTGCGACCAAGTAATACTGAGTCTTTACTTCGGTTAAATTTGGAAGCCAAGACAGACGAGATTATGAAGGAAAAAGTTGAAGAGGTAACACGCGTTATTGAAAGTTAAGAATTACATAATTAAAAAAGACGTGTGCAGCACGTCTTTTTTTGTTTTAATTATTTTGTATCCATCCGGTAATCTTTGTCGCCACATTTCTCGGTGCTAGTCTATTTGCAAACGCAAGAAGTTTGTTTCTAAATCCTGGTATCACTACACGTTTGTTTTTTATCAGTCCTCGATATCCAACATAGGCGACTTCGTCGGCATTCATAACCTTCATTGTTTTGGGAAAGCGTAGTTCGGCAGCTTTTTCAAAACCAGTCCGAGTAGGGCCAGGACACAGTGTAGTGACACTCACGCCGGTATTTTTTAATTCTTCTCCAAGAGCTTCTGAGAAATGAAGTACAAATGCTTTACTTGCATAATATACTGCCATGCCAGGACCTGGTTGGAATGCTGCGGTTGAGGCGATGTTTAAAACTTTTCCACTTTTTTTAGATATCATGTCTGGTAAGAAAAGTTTTGTAAGTTCTGTCAGTGCAGAGATATTTATTTTGATCATGTCGAGTTCTTTTGCTAGATTTGTTTCTGTAAATTTTCCATATAATCCAAACCCAGCATTATTCACTAGTATGTCTATAGTAATATTGTTTTCTTTTATCTCAGCATACAGTTTTTGAGGTGCGTCATCGTCAGTAAGGTCGTGGGTAAATACATGGGTTTGAATATCGTGTGTACTCGAAAGTTCTTTTGCAATTGTATCTAGTTTTTCTTTATTACGTGCCACCAAAACGATATTGTGATTGTTTTGTGCAAAACGTTTACATAGCTCATATCCTATACCACTTGATGCGCCAGTGATGAGTACTGTTTTTTGCATAATATATCTATTAGATTTCTATGTCTTTGAGAGATTCTGACAAGAAAATAGTATCAAAATTTCCATTAAAAAATTCTTTTGGATGAAGTGCGCGAGTTACCATGAGGAGGTTTTTTTCAATAACATTTTCAGCTTTCTTGTGATTTGCGAGTCCTGTGTTGAATCCTGCTTGATGGTATGCATCGTTCACAAGTTGTGAACAAAAAAATTGTTGTTGTTTTGATGCAAAAAAGAAATCAAAAGGTTTGCCAATTTGTTTTCGTGCATAGCGCACAGTTTTCTTTATTATTGTTTTTTTGTGTTTTTTGAGACGTGGTCTGAGAATAGCGAGCGTATCATATTCTGAAAAGAAATTTCTAAATTTTTCTCTTACAACACCATCTGAAACTGCATGTATGACACGTCCGCCACCGGTATAGATACATGCATGCGTGACAGGACCGCGTATGAATAAGCCACTTGCCCTTCTGTGGTTTCCGACCAAGAGCATGTCTCCTTTTTGGATTATTTTTAGTGCATTTTTATAATCTTGTGGAGTAAGATTATTTTTTCGCCACGTAACTTTTGTAACCCCAATCAAAAAAATAATATTTCCAAATATTTTTTTGAATACTGAAGCATTCTCTTCAAAATTTTTTATGAGATGATATCTATAGGATTTCATTTTTTGTTTATACTAGTCCACGAAGTTTTTTAATACGATCTTCTGCTGGTGGATGTGTAGAAAAGAATTTTGAAAAGCCCTTTCCTTTGAGAGGGTTTGAAATGAAGAGGTGGGCTGTCGCAGTGCTTGCGGTAGGGAGAGCTGAAGATTTGGAAATTTTTTCAAGCGCTCGCGCAAGACCTTCTGGATATCTTGTTAGAAGTGCGCCAGATGCATCTGCAAGGTATTCGCGTTTTCGTGAGATAGCGAGTTTGATGAGTTCGGCGATAATAGGGGAGAGTATGAGTAAAATCAGTCCGATAATCGCAAAATATCCACTTCCTTTACTATCACTTTTTCCACCACCATACCATCGTGCACGGAAAAACCAATTACTAATCAGAGATATTGTTCCGACAAGGACGACTACAATGGTCATGAGTCTAATGTCGAAATTTTTGATATGAGATATTTCATGTGCGATCACTCCTTCGAGTTCTTCGTTTTCGAGTGCTTTTACAATTCCTGTGGTGACAGCTACTGATGCGTGCTCTGGATCTCTACCTGTGGCAAATGCATTCATGGCAGGGGAGTCTATAATATATACTTTTGGGGTCGGGATTCCGGCGGTAATAGCCATGTTTTCTACCATGCGATATACATATGGATCAGCTTCCTTCGTTGTTTCTCTGGCGCCGGTAGAGCGTAGTGCGATTTTGTCTCCCTTGTAGTAGCTTATGAGTGTCATGAGAACAGAAATAACCATAGCACCCACGACCATAGCGTATCCACCGCCATAATATACATCGAGTGCCCAGCCGATTGCGAGAATGATTATCATAAACACAAAGATGAGAATCTTTGTCTTGCGTTTGTTTGAGTCTATTTGAGAATACATATTATTTAGTATTTAGTTCGTAGCCAATAGCCAATAGAAAATTTACAAAAGGTATTCCTATTGGTTGTAAATTATTGGTTGTGAACTTTTAGAGTTTTACTTCGATATTCTCACGTTCAGTTGCATCTTCAATTTCGAAGAATACAAATTTCTCAAATCGTTTAAACATTCCTGCAATAACATTGTTTGGGAATGATTCAATTTTGATATTGAAATCACGTACATTGCCGTTGTAAAATCTACGTGCTGCCATGATTTTGTTTTCAGTATCAGAAAGTTCGTCCATGAGCTGCATAACATTTTGATTTGCTTTCAAATCTGGATATGCTTCCATAGCTACTTTCAAATCACGCATCATTGAGTTGATTTGTGTTTCTGATTTTGCAAGACCTTCTGTGTCACCAGCTTCTTGTGCTTTCATAGCATCAGCACGAGATTTGGTAATGTTTTCGAGTAGTTCACGCTCGTGTTTCATGTATCCTTTCACACTATTGACCAAATTTGGAATGAGGTCGTGACGACGCTTGAGTTGTACATCAATATCACTCCAAGATTCTTTCGTGCGATTTTGGAGTTTGATAAGTACGTTGTAGACACCAATAATCCAAAAGAGGACAACGGCGAGGATAATAAGGATCGCGAATAATACTGGCATAATATAAACGGTTACGTGGATAAGTTTCCACTATTGATTAAGATACTACATTATGAGATAATGATACTGTTATTTTACGCTAATTTATAGCTTTTCGTCAATATATTATGATTACTGTACTACTTTTTATACTTATCTTAGGGGTTTTAGTAATTGCTCATGAATTTGGACATTTTATTACCGCACGTATGAGTGGTATGAAGGTCTATGAATTTGGTTTTGGGTATCCGCCGAGGGTATTTAGTTTCTATAGAGATCCAGAGACAAAGAAAATTAAAATTATCTGGGGCAAAGGAAAGAGTAATTTGAAGAAGACTGTTTCAGGAGATGAGCAACAAGATGAGTTTCCTGGTATGCTTTGGTCAATTAACCTTTTACCAATTGGTGGTTTTGTACGTATTAAGGGAGAGAATGGTGAGGAAGCTCAAGATCCTGATAGTTTTGGTGCTCACAAAGCGTGGAAACGTATTGTTGTTTTGGTTGCCGGCGTTACCATGAATGTAATTTTGGCTGGTATTGTGCTTGGTGTTGGATTCATGATCGGATTACCTACAGACATGTCCCAAGGTGTTGATAAACATGCTCAGGTTTTAGAAAGTCCGAGTATTATTGTTCAGCAAGTTCAGCCTCATACTCCAGCAGAGGAGGCAGGTGTAAAATTTGGAGACAAAATTTTGCGTGTTGGTGAAGGAGATACAGAGTGGACAAAAGAAAAAGAGTGGAATGGTGAGTCTGTAGATTCGATGTCTTTTATATCATTTGTAAATGAGCGTGAAGGAGAAGAGATTTCTCTTGTTATTGCTCGTGGTGAAGAAGAGTTTATTACCACGTTAGTGCCTGAGGTTTTTGAAGGAGAAGAGGTGGCGAAAATAGGTGTTGCATTGGCTGACGCAGGCATTGTTCGTTATCCGTGGTTTATTGCAATTTACAAAGGTTTTGTCGCAGCAGTGTTTGGTCTCATGAATATCTTTATCGCTTTTTATTACTTGATTAAGAATCTGATGTTGGGGCAAGGTCTGTTGTTTGATGTCGCAGGACCAGTAGGTATTGCAAATATTGTGGGACAGAGCGCTAAGCTCGGAATTAATTATCTTTTGAATGTGACAGCCATGCTTTCTCTTAGTTTGGCGGCTATCAATATTTTGCCAATTCCTGCTCTTGATGGTGGTCGTATATTGTTTATTTTGATAGAAAAAATAATTCGTCGTCCTGTCCCTATAAAGTATGAACAACTTGCTCATACTATTGGATTTATGTTGCTTATGTTACTTGTGGTTGTGGTCACATGGCGCGATGTGGTAGGGTTATTTTAAGTACGATATATGACTAATATTCCTTCATTTAGATTAGCACAAGTTAAAAAAGATCTCAGGGATGGGCGATTGAAGTTTAGTCTCGATTTGGTGGATGCTTTGGCAGATATTATTATTGAAGCAGAAGATGAAGAAACACATATGGATCCCATGACTCTGGAAACTCGTTTAAAAGATTTAGTGGGTAGCTTGGAAGGTAAAAAAGCTGAACAACAGTACGATTTTTTATGTGGTATTGTTCGGGATGTGGCCAAACGTACTCCATGGTCTCGCATGGCCCTAGATCGAAGATAATTATATTTTTATGGATTCCTATACAAGAACTCTTACTGATGACGAAAAGAAACGTCTCAAAGAAGCGATTGAGACTAAATTACAAGAGACAATCGTACAAGAAGATAGAGTCAAAGATCCAGAAGCAGCGACGGAATTGATCGAGCGTATTGTTGGTAGATTGGATCAGGACGGTATGAATATTAGGGATTTCCAAACAGCCATGGCTCAAGAACTCGAACGTCTGTTACGTGTTGCAGGTGATATTTTCAAAGAAGGTCCTGAAGGTGAAATGAGAAGAGGTGTCCAGCAACAAATAGGAGTTTTTACAAGGTTTTTACAAGATGAGTCTCGTGCCATACTTTTTCCCCCAGAGGGTGGGGGCAGGGATGCTTCTACAGAATTTCCTGATAACGTAACAAAAGGACCCTGGTCAAAAAGATAACTATATTTTTATGAAACAAGAACTCGAAAATTTACAAAAAGATTTTAAAAAAGCAGTTGACGACGTCAAAGATGTTTTGAAACTTGATGAAGTATATCAGAGATTTTTTTCACGCAAGTCTGGTGAGATGACAAACATCATGAAGAATTTGAAAGAGCTCACTGGTGACGCGCGAAAGGAAATTGGTAAACTTGCCAATGAGGTAAAAGGAGAGCTTGAGGATATATATGGTAAGAAAAAAGACGAGCTTGAAAATCAAAAATGGGATGAGATTGCACAAACGGAAAAAATTGATATCACGCAACCAAAATTACCAAAGAAACGAAAAGGTCATTTGCATCCTATGACCATTGTGCACAATGAGTTGGAAGACTTATTTACCAGCATGGGCTTCATGGTGCTTGATGGTCCAGAACTTGAGAGTGACTTTTATAATTTTGAAGGATTGAATATTGCGAAGACTCATCCTGCTCGAGATAGCCAGGATACTTTCTTTATAAAAAATAAACCAGAGTGGGTGATGCGCACGCATACGTCACCAGTACAAGTTCGTGCTATGCAAAAGTATGGGGCGCCACTTCGTACTGTGGTAACAGGGCGGTGTTTTCGAAACGAATCAACTGATGCGAGTCACGAACACACGTTTTATCAGATGGAGGGTCTTGTTATAGATCGTGAGATTTCCATAGCAAATCTTATTGGTACCATGAAAGAACTTTTGCAAGGTGTGTTAAAACGAGAAGTTGAAGTACGTCTTCGCCCAGGGTATTTTCCATTTGTGGAGCCGGGCTTTGAACTTGATATGAAATGTCTCGTGTGTGAAGGGCAGGGCTGTGGTGCATGCAAACATAGTGGATGGGTGGAAACACTTCCATGTGGACTTGTAAATCCAAAAGTTATTGAACATGGGGGTCTTGATCCAAAAGAGTGGACTGGATTTGCATTTGGTCTTGGGTCTATGCGACTGTGTATGCAAAAGTATGGAGTGGAAGATATCCGTCATCTACATGCGGGGGATATGAAATTTCTTGAACAATTTTAAATTTTTGAAATATGTTAGTAAGTTACAATTGGTTAAAATATTACGTTGATCTCCCAGATTCACTTACACCCGAAGAGTTGGGATTGAAATTGACTATGGGGGTGGTTGAGGTTGAGGGTGTGGAGAAACTTGGAAATAATCTGGAAAAGATTTTTGTTGGCAAAGTCTCTGGCGTTCAAGATCACCCAAATGCAGATAAGCTTAAAATCTGTACAGTTGAGTTTGGACAGGACCATCCTGCACAAGTAGTGTGCGGTGGTTCAAATGTGACAGAAGGAATGCTGTGCGCGTTTGGTTCGCTTGGTGCAAAAGTAAAATGGCATGGAGAAGGTGAATTGGTTGAACTCAAAAAAGCAAAAATTCGTGACGCAGAAAGTTATGGAATGATTTGTGCCGCAAGTGAGATTGGTCTTGGGGAAATGTTTCCTGCAAAAGACGATGCAGAAATTTTGGATTTGAGCGATATGAAATTAAAAGTAGGGGAACCTCTTGCAAAAGCACTAGGGTTAAATGATGTCGTATTTTATATTGATAATAAATCAATGACACATCGTCCAGATCTCTGGGGTCATTATGGTATGGCACGAGAGGTCGCAGCGGCTTATGGCAAGAAGTTGAAGAAATATGAGCCGGCTGAGATAGGTAAGGCAAAAAAGACCGAAGGGGCAGCTCTAGAGCTGTCCGTACGGGTTGAGGATGCGCAATTATGTCCACGATATATGGCAGTCGCAATAGATGGTATCAAAGTCGGTCCGTCTCCAGATTGGATGCAGACACTATTATTAGCAGCAGGACTTCGTCCGATTAATAATATTGTAGATATCACCAATTTCATTTTGTTGGATCTGGGTCAACCAATGCATGCTTTTGATAAGTTAAAAGTAGAAAGTGAAAAGGGAAAAGTAGACATACTCGTGCGTAGAGCAAAAGATGGAGAAAAGTTTACAGCTTTAGATGAGCAAGAGTATGAATTGACGAGTGATATGCTTGTCATTGCTGATAACAAAAAAGCCGTTGCGCTTGCCGGTGTGATAGGTGGTTTAAATAGTGAAATTTCAGATGACACCACCGCTATTGTATTTGAATCAGCAAATTTTGATGCAACAAATGTTCGTAGAACCGCTACGAAATTGGGTTTGAGAACTGATGCGTCAGCTCGTTTTGAAAAGAGTCTTGATCCAAACAATGCAGAACTTGCACTTCGTCGTGCTGTGGAGCTTACACTTGAAATATGTCCTGAAGCAAAAGTTGTGAGTAAGGTAGCTGATGAAAAGAATTTTAATTTGAATCAAGGTCCAATTGAATTATCTTTAGAATTTTTAAACAAAAAAATTGGTAAAGAAATTTCTAAAAAAGAAGTTGTTAAAATTCTCGAAGGTCTTGGGTTTGAAATTAAAGATAAAAAAGATGTATTGTTTGTCACTGTTCCTACGTGGCGTGCGACAAAAGATATTTCTATCCCAGAAGATCTCGTAGAAGAAGTTTCTCGTGTGTATGGATATGATAATATTGAGACGGTTTTGCCTTCTTTTCCTGTTGCACCGCCAGAACGCAATGAATTACGTCTTCTTGAGCGCACGGTAAAGAATGTAATGTCGATGTCTCATGGATATACTGAGAGTATTAATTATTCGTTTATTTCTCCTGATCTCTTGAATGCTGTTGGTTTAGAGGTTGGTAAACATATTGAGCTTGATAATCCGATTGCAAAAGATCGTCCATATTTGCGCAGAACTCTTTTACCAAATTTATTTGAAAATGTAGAGAAAAATATTCATGACAGAAATGACCTCTATCTATTTGAAGTAGGTAAGGTTTTCAGGTTGGAAGAATCAGGTGAACGTGTGAGTGGTAATAGTGATGATTTGTTACCTCGGCAAGATGTGGTGTTTTCAAATGTATACGCAAGCAAGAATGATAAAAAACCATTTTATGAAATTTCACAAAGCGTAGGGTCTTTACTCAATGAGTTAGGTGTCCATACCTCGTTTGATATAGTGGGTGAGACACAAGAAAAATATATTCATCCCGGCCGTGTAGCATACATTACTGTCAATGGTGAAAAGCTTGGTGTAATCGCAGAACTTCATCCTGCCGTCCAAAAAAAGCTTGGTATTGATGTACGCGTTGGTTTTGCTGAAATAAATCTTACTAGACTCCTGGAATATTCAGCAGAACGTGCCAACTATACGGGTGTACCAGCATATCCACCAGTTTTGCGCGATATTGCTCTTGTCGTGGATGAAGGTGTGATGAATCGTGATATGATTAACACTATTAAATCTGTGGACAATCTTGTTTCTGATGTTGAATTATTTGATGTGTTTGAAGGTAGTAAGCTAGGAAAAGGTAAGAAGAGTGTGGCATATCATATTACATACATGTCAAAGGAAAAAACACTTGAAGCAACTGACGTTGATAAAATCCATGACAAAGTTGTGAAGGTGCTTGAGAAGGAATTTAAAGCAGAGGTGAGGAAATAGTTTGGTGATGTAATAAATTGTGGTATAATACTTTCACCTTTTAAACTTTTTACTTTATAAACTAACTTGCCTGTCATATGTTTGAAACAAGTAAAGATCTACTCTATGTAGTCTTATCACTTTCAATACTCTGGTTTACTGTATTTCTGTGTTGGCTTTTATACCAAGCAGCACGAGCTTTGCGTAATGCCAATAAGATTATTGAGACGCTTACACAAAAACTCGAACTTATCACTGATGCAGTAGAATTTATCCGTGCGAAGGTCGATAATATGTCGAGTCACATGGGTGCGGTAAGTGGTGTTGCATCAAGTCTGGTAAATAAATTTGTTTTGGGGAAGATATCAGATAAGCTTGATGAGAAGATGGGTGAAAGGAAGGCTAAAAAAACACCCAAGAGGAAAACGACCAAGAAAAAGAAAAAATAATACTAATAAACCCCGCTAACGGCGGGGTTATTTTTTTGCATATGCTTACCAGTTTGAAATTTTATAGTTTTTTCAACAAAGAAATAAAAATTATAAAAAAGAAAGATCTATCAGGGTCTATAAAAGATGTGGTCATGCAGATAGACAGCAGTGGCTCTGCTGAGGGCTGTGTTTTTCGTCCCACACCAGATGTAAGCAAAGTCATGACTGTAGTTATGGGTTTGTTTTTTATCATGTTTAGTATACTTGTGTTTCAAGGGTTGTCTTTCAAGGGTATGTTTACTGCAGAGTTATGGTGGTCTTTTCCTGCTGTCTTTTTTGTATTTTTTATTTTATTTTATTATAGTTTTTTTATTTATTGGATTGGTCCTGTGTATGTGAAAAAAAATATAGATAATTATTTTATTTATATTGGTAAGGAGGGGATTATACGTAAAGAATCAGGTAGGGTTGCGTTGGTGCCCTGGGAGATTATCACGGGAGTAAGCGTAGTCTTTGGCGTACGTGGTGGAGGTAATTATCTCGAGCTTGAAATAAAAGGACATCAGGTGTGGACACCCAAGCTTGTGCGAGGTGCAAATGAATCTACTTTGTTTGCCGACTGGGTGGAATATAGCGCACAAGACATGAGAGCGATGAAAGATATAATCCAAAAATTTTTGTAAGTTTTTCATAAAATAAAAAATCACCTGTATGGTGATTTTTTATTTTATCATACAAGACAATATTCACTACATGAGTTGGTATACATAATAATCTACAGGAGCATACTCATCAGTGAGTATCGGCATGTCGTTTGGTATTTCTTTTTGCCATACATTATTTAGTCGTGAGTTTGTTTCGATATCATCGGATTCAAAAGATGGGGGAACGTCTCCCTTGAGCGCGACAAGCATGAGGTTTTGTATATCAGACCCATCGTCTGGGTTTGCAACTGGTATGATATATACGTAAGGAAATATGCTTTTGTATGTGGCGTACTGTGCGCGAAGAAATTTTCCCTTATCTCCTTCGATCGCAGAAATGATGTTCACCAAAGTAACCCCACCATCATTCAAGATATCGTATGTTTTTTGGATGACTTCTTGGGTAGTGAGTTGGTAGGGAAGTGAATAATATGAATCAAATGCGTCTCCAAACACTACATCGTATTTTTTCTCTGTCATATTTAGAAATGTCCTTCCATCTTCATGAAAAATGTTTAATCGAGGACTTTCTTCCAAACGAAAATATTTTTTTGCGAGTTCTGTTACTTTTGGATCTATCTCAATGACATCCATAGATGCATCAGCGTATTCTCTGAGATAATATTTTGGATAAGAAAATGCAGCTCCACCGAGAAGTAGGCTGGTTTTGAAATTTGGATTAAAATGTTTTGCGAGATCATAATATTTTGTGTATTCAAATACCAAATCATCATTTTCTAAGAACATGGCAGAACTTGCATTGCCATCAATACTCATTCGTCGAATTTCTTTTTTTGTCCGATGATCTATTGTGTCGCGGATAATAACACGACTATATGAGGTGTCTACATCGATAAAATTATGTGACAGCTTTTCTGCTTCAACCGTGTTGATGATTAGTAGTGATGATGCAATCAGGGTGAGCATGTAGATTTTCAAGATAATTCCTTTTTGTGTAAATAATAGGATTGACACCAATATGAGAGTCAAGGATATTAACAAAAGTATTTTGGTTGTACCAAGTGTAGGGATAAGCCAAAAACCAGCAGCAAATGTGCCGACAATGCTACCAATAGTCGATATGGCGTAAAGATTTCCGACAGTAGAGCCAGATGTTTCTAGTGAATTTATTTTGAGTTTCACTGCATAGGGAGAAACCATTCCAAGAAATACACTTGGTAGTGAAAATAATGTAATAGTGCTCAAGACAGTACGGAGCTTGAAGTCTCCTATAATGTTTTGTAAGAAAATAAGTGTCGGTTCTTTTATCAGTGTGATAAAACTAATAAGGATCGCTGAAGTAAAGATGATCCACGAGAGTGTCTTTACATTTGCTTTTTTGTCAGACAGTTTACCACCAAGCCAATATCCTAGACTCAGACTTCCGAGAATAATACCGATTAAGCTCGTCCATACAAATATAGAATTTCCAATATAAGGAGAAACGACACGAGATCCAACGACTTCGAAGACCATGACCACGGCCCCACTAGTAAAAACGACGAGTTCGAGTATATATTTTTTCATAGATATGGGTGATTTGATTTTGTAATGGATATATTATAAACTAGTGGAAGCTTTTAGCCAAATACTATGGATTTTGTACATCTCCATGTACATTCACATTATTCACTTTTGAACGGTTTGTCCAAGGTCAAAGCGCTTGTTAAGGCTGCAAAAAAACGTGGTTTTAAGGCTCTTGCGCTTACTGACTATGGTTCTATGTATGGTGCTATAGAATTTTATCAGGCGTGTCTAGCAGAAGATATCAAGCCAATTATTGGGTTTGAGGCATATGTGGCTCCACGGAGTCGGCATGATAAGGATCCAGAAAAAGACAAAGGTGTATACCATATCATGTTGTTGGCAGAAAATTTTGAGGGATACCAAAATCTAATGCGTCTTTCTTCCATAGGACACTTGGAAGGGTTTTTTAATGATAAGCCTCGTGTTGATAAGGAGCTTTTAAAAGAGTTTGGAAAAGGAGTGATTGCGTTGTCTGGACCTATAGAAGGGGAAGTGCCTCAATTATTAAAAGATAATAAAGATGATGAGGCAAAAAAGGTGGTAGCCGAATTTGAAGAGATTTTTGGAAAAGGAAATTTTTATCTTGAACTTCAGGATCATCCAGCAATTGAGGGTCAGATGCAGGTGAACACAAAACTTATTCAATTATCAAAAGATGTGAATACACCTTTGGTAGTTACTCGAGATGTACATTATTTAGATTTTAATGAAGCTGAGGCGCAAGATGTCTTGCGTTGTATTTCCAATGGATGGAAAGTGGGGCAGTCTGATAGAGAAGATTACCGGCATGTAGATCGTTCATTTAATACTGCTCAAGATATTATTTCACGTTTCAAACACGTACCAGAAGCAATTGAGAATACGGTAAAGATTGCAGACAGGGTGGACCTAGATATTCCTCTCAATAATTGGCACTTTGCACCAGTAGATTTGCCAGAAGGAAAAAATGCAGATGAACATTTGCGCGATGAAGCGTACCGATGTGTCAGTGATTTTTATGGAGATACCACACAAGAACTAAAAGATCGTATTGAGTATGAACTTGATATTATCAAGACAAAAGGTTACTCACCGTATTTTATTTGTGTTGCAGATTATGTGAGATATGCAAAACGCAATGGTATTGTAGAGTCTACTCGTGGTTCTGCTGCTGGTTCACTTGTGTCATACATTCTTGGTATTACGACGGTTGATCCTATGCGGTTTAAACTTCCGTTTGAACGTTTCTTGAATCCATATCGTCCGAGTCCTCCTGATATTGATACAGATTTTGCTGATGATCGAAGAGAAGAGATGATCGAGTATATGACACGCAAATATGGTGAAGATAAGGTGGCTCAGATTATTACATTTGGAACAATGGCTGCGCGTGCAAGTGTACGTGATGTCGGTCGTGCTCTTGCGCTTTCATATGGATTTTGTGATCAGGTTGCCAAACTGATTCCTCAAGGTGCACAAGGATTTCCTATGACTATCGAGCGTGCACTCAAAGAAGAGCCAGATCTCAAAAAACTCTATGAAATGAATGAAGATGTGAAGCGTCTCCTTGATCTTGCTCAGCAGGTCGAAGGGTGTGCACGTCATACATCTATTCATGCGGCGGGTGTGGTGGTTTCTCCTACACCGCTTACTGATTTTAGTCCGGTGCAGCGAGAAACAGGAGGAGATAAATTGACTACACAATATGAGATGCATTCAGTCGAAACAGCTGGTGTGCTCAAAAATGATTTTCTCGGGATTCGTAATCTCGCAATTTTAGGAAATGCTGTGGTAATTGTAGAAAAAACAACAGGAGATAAAATTGATATTTATAATCTTCCACTTGACGATACAAAAACATTTGAAATGCTTGCGCGTGGTGAAACTATGGGTGTGTTTCAGCTCGCGGGAGCAGGTATGACTCGATGGGTCAAAGAGCTTAAACCAAATAGAATTGAAGATATTATGGCCATGGTTGCTCTGTATCGTCCTGGTCCGATGGAATCTATTCCAGAATATATTCATCGTAAATATAATCCAGAGACCGTAAGTTATCTTGATCCGCGTTTAGAAAAGATTCTGGATGCATCATATGGTCTTCTCGTGTATCAAGATGATGTGATGCTTACTGCTATTGAGCTTGCGGGGTATGATTGGATGGAAGCTGATAAATTTCGAAAAGCGATGGGAAAGAAAGTTCCCGAAGAAATGGCAAAGCAAAAAATCAAATTTTACGACGGGTGTAAAAATCACGGAAAAGTACCAAAAAATATTATTGATGAGTTGTGGACTGCTATTGAGCCGTTTGCCGCGTACGGGTTTAATAAGGCTCATGCGGCTAGTTATGGTATTGTGGCGTACCAAACGGCTTATATGAAGGCTCATTACCCTGTACAGTACATGACGTCGGTTTTGCAGGCTGAATCAGGTGACGCAGACAAGATTTCTGCTATTGTAGGGGAATGTCGTAGAATCAATATCGAAGTGTTGCCGCCTGATGTAAATGAGAGTTTTAAGTCTTTTGCTATGGTGTCAAAACCAGGCGAAAAAGGACGTATCCGTTTTGGTTTGACTGCAATTAAAAATGTTGGAGATCATATTTGTGATGTTATCTACCGTGAAAGAAAAGCAAATGGTCAATACAAAGATTTGGAAGATTTTCTTGACCGTATTGATGACAAGGATTTAAATAAGAAATCTGTAGAGAGTTTGGCCCAAGCTGGTGCGCTTGATTGTTTTGGGTATGATCGAGGAGTACTAATGGCCAATAGTGAAAATATTTTGGGTTATATAAAACAGATAAAAGAAAAACGTACCACCAATCAGGATTCTCTCTTTGCTGGCACAGACATCGCACTTGATTCAAAGGTGCGTATAGATGATACAGAGCCTGCTACGCTTGAACAAAAGCTGGTGTGGGAAAAAACATTGCTTGGTATTTATGTTTCTTCGCATCCGTTTGCTTATTATGAAAAATTTTTGGGAAATAAAGTTGTGCCTGTTGCAGAAGTAGAAGAAAAAGATCGGGATTCGTGGGTGGTTGTTGGTGGTGTGATCGATGCAGCCAAGAAAAAAATAACAAAAAAAGGTTCTGTCATGATGTTTGCGACAATTCAAGATATGACAGGTCGTATTGAAATGTTGGTTTTTCCAAAAGCATATGAAGTAAGTAAAGAAGTTTGGGAAGCGGGTAATGTTGTGTGTGTGGTAGGAAAAACTCCGCGCGAAGATGGAGACAATAAGATATTTGTAGAAAAGGCATATGTATTAACGAAAGAAAATATTGAACAAATTAGTGGGTATCTATCTTTTA
Organism: Candidatus Parcubacteria bacterium; assembly: GCA_002869205.1. Taxonomy (GTDB): domain Bacteria; phylum Patescibacteriota; class Patescibacteriia; order Magasanikbacterales; family UBA922; genus BM521. The sequence continues at coordinate 19,840 of PKTJ01000066.1, forward strand.
ATACAAGTGGTGTAGAAAAAAAGAAGAAAGAAGAAAATAGTAAGTATATTACAATAGGTTTGACTCAAGATGAGGTCAAGGAATATACCAATGATCTAAAAGTATTGTTAGAAGAATATCCGGGTAATTACGATGTATATGTTCGTGTTGGTATGAACACAATTCGTGCTCAATCACAAGTTGACTGGAACGAAGAGTTGAAGGATAGACTTGAGTCACTGATAGGTCCAGGTAAGGTAGAAGTGCGGTAATAAAAATATATAAAAAATTCCCTCTGGCAAAAACCAGAGGGATTTATTTTTCTTTGGAGGCGCCGTCAAGAAACGACGCCTGTCGGGGAGGGGAACGCCCCGCCGCCCGAAGGCGGCGGGAGTAGAGCGTTCAGCGAGTTGTGCGGATCGAGGTGTCCCAGTGGTGGTGGTAGATGATGTGACCGAGGTCTGTGAGCCACGAGACGACACGGATCTTGCCCGACTTGACGAAGGGGTTCAAGAACTGTCGATTCACGAGCGGGACCGTGTCTGCGACGTAGAGGCGATCGAGCGGCGAGTGATCGAGCTGCAGGTTCTCCACCGCGTCACCACACAGAATGGCGTGCGTAACGATTGCCCAGAATTCGTGGATCTCGGCACGTTCTCGGACGGTGTTAGCTGTCCTCAGATTCGTGCTGACTGTCGCCGCTTCATCGTCCACAGACAGAACCAGTGCACCTTCGAGTTCATCGACATCTCGATAGATGTCTTTGATCTCGACGTCGCGGCTGTTTCCACGACGTTTGTCACCAAACGTCGTGAAGATGTCACAGTCGAGCTCGTCGGCCACGTTCGTGACAGCTTCCTCATAGCGCTTCTTGGCGCCGTTGTCTGGGTAGTGTACGACGATCTTGTCGTGAGTTTGCAGCGCTTCTTCGAGCGCCTGCTTGAATACGCGCTTGAACATACTCACTTCGGTGATGAGACCAGGGTCACCGGCCATCACAACCTGCGAAGCGTGGAGATCGACGGAGATGATTCTGTCGAGTCTGCCTTGCGCGGCCGTCTTCATCAGCGAGACGATGAGGGGTGGAAGAGCGAACTCGTCGTCAGCTTCGTCTCTGTCGGATCGCGAGAGCGGGAAGTAGGCGGTGATGACGGTGATTCGGGCGGCTCTTCTGCCTGCCACGTGGTTGAGCAAGAAGAATAGGTTCACGAGCATGTCGGGGGTGCCAGGGCCACTGGTCAAGATCACGCAGTCGTGACCGCCGATGTGCTTCTTCTTCAGCTTGATGAAGGGTTCTTTGCTGCTGCGCCGACCGAAGATCGGAGACGCGATGTCGACAGGCGTCTCTTTCCTTTCGATCTGCTCTTTGAGAAGGGTGGCGATGTCTTCGAATCCGGGCATGGGAACGAGCGTGAGCGCGCCGTGCTGGCTGTGTCTGTCTTTCATAACGAAACCCTCGTAATTAGATCAAGAAAACGACCTCCCCGGCCGTCTCCTCGATGTGTGAAATGAGCAAACATGTCACCATAATAATTGTTTTGAGTTGTCATGTCAACCATAAAAAAAACGAACACCCCGAGGCCGAAGCCACCGGGGTTTTAGTTCGCTCAGGATGGGTGGAATCCGTTGAGCATCTGTTCGAGTCCTGCCTGAATGAACAGGCGTGCGATCTCGTTGTTCCCGCCGTGTGGCACGATCAGGTTCGCGTGTCTGCGGGTCGGGTGACAGAATTCGTCGTGCATGGGTGCGACAGTGCCTTCCCATTGCTCGAGGATACCTTCGAGTTTGCGTCCTCGTTCCAGAACGTCTCGTTTGATACGACGCGCGAGACGTGTGTCTCCGGGCGTGTCGACGTAGATCTTGATCTTGGCGAGGCTTACCAATTCAGGTACAGCGAGCGCGAGTATTCCTTCGGCGATGATGAACGTTTTTGGGTCCACCTGGACACGCTCAGGTTCACGCGAATGCGTGTTGTAGTCCCAGCGCGGGGTCTGGACCGATACACCATCGACGAGCTCGCGAACGTGTGACACCATTAGGATGTTGTCGAAAGACCCTGGGTGGTCGAAGTTGCCGTTCTGGACGTAGGGAGACTCGGGGTCGTAATAGAAGTCGTGGCAGATTCGACAGCACTTGTCATCGCCGAGCATTCGGATGATTTCACGCGCGAGCGTTGTCTTACCAGAACCAGTGCCACCAGCGACGATGATCACGACAGGCGTGTTTTCCATCTTGAGCTTCCTCCAATTTGCAACAAAGCAGGCCATCGGCCTGCTCCTTTGTTGTATTTCAGAAATATTGTAACGCTACTTTTGTAGTTTGTCAAATTATTCTACATCTCCATTTTCTTTGATTTTTTCGTCTTCGTATGGAGCGATGTGTTTTCTATAGAGTTCGAGTTTACATGATTCAAGTGCACCAACAAGTTCGTTCCAGTCTTTATATCTTCCCTCACCTTTGTTCAATAAAAGAAGTTTTGTGATGGTGTAATTTAGGTCACCAGCACGCTGGTCTGTGCTTATGAGCTTTGCAAGTTCTGTTATTGTTGGATCAAGACGTTCGCGGTCTTGTGGTAGGATGTATGGCATACAATGAGTTTATAAAGTTTAAAAGTTTAAAAAGTATACAAACTAACTATATGTAAAATACTTTACAAACTTTATAACTTTAGTAACTTTCGAACTCATTAATAGATTTTACACTTTCATTTTTATGGATTTTTGAAATAATTTCAGCAAATCGTTTGCTCACTGACACTATTTCCAAATCTCGTAGGTTGTGATGGTCACTTGGAATTGTGTCAGTAGTAATGAATTTGGTGATAGGGGAGTTGTTTAGTTTTTCACTTGCGCCTACACCCAAATTCGCGTGTATGAAACATGCATCTACACTCACTGCTCCTGCAGAATTGAGGAGAAATTCAGCATCTTCAATCAATGTTCCACCACTAAGTGTTTCGTCATCAATGATAAGACATTTTTTATTTTGTACATCACCAATAACACCTTTGATTTTTACTTTTTCATCATTACCAATTCTACGTTTATCCATCATAGCAACAGGTAAGTCGAGACTGTCGGCATACGATTCCATCATTTTTGCTGCGCCGCTGTCTCCAGCTACGAGAACATAATTAGATAAATCCCAATTCTGTTTTAGGTGTTTGATAATATCTGGTGCCGCAATGAGATGATCACACGGTACGCCGAAGAAGCCATGGAGTTGTGCCGAGTGCATCTCCATGATGAGGACACGGTTTGCACCAGCTGTCTGTAGCATGTCGGCTATGAGTTTGGCAGTAATACAAATTCGTGGTTGATCTTTTTTGTCTGATCGTGCATATGAAAAGTAGGGGAGAACTGCGGTAATTCTTTTTGCAGAAGCATCTCTGAGTGTTCTGATATACATGAGAAGTTCCATGATATGGATGTGTACCGGTGTTGTGTGAGTTTGTATAACAAACACATCATCTCCTCGCACAGCCTCATCAACAGTCACAAATTTATCTCCATTACTAAATGTTATAGAAGATGTTTGTGTCTCTTCTATATCCAAGTGTTCACAGATTTTCTTTACAAATCCTTTGTGGCTGCTACCACCAATAATTTTGAGGGACATATGCTATATATGTGTTAGTTTCATTTTTATAGATCTCATGAAGAGTGTTTGTATCAGTATACCGCATGCCATGATACCAAGTACAGTCTGTAGATGAGTGCTCGATAAACTCGGTACGAAAAACAGGAGGCTGTAGCTTGCGATTCTACTCATAATTACGTATACCCATTCTCGAATGACAATATATTCCACACGATGATTTTTGTAATTTGGTAACGTGTGAAGGAGATTGTCTCGGTATGTTTTGGCTGGGATTTCCATCATTGGTAGGAAGAATTGTCGTGCAAAACCGTAGAGGATATACGTCGCAAACAGAGGGGCGCCAACAACCGACATACTTGCAAGAAAGAATATTGATCCACCAAATGTAAGCAAGCTTCTGTAATGTTTGTAATCTATTTTTTTGCCAATGAGCCAGACACTTACAATAGCAAGTATTGAAAACACAGAAAACCATGTGCCTAATTCTAACTCACTGTTTAATACATCAAAAATAAATATAGGAAGTAGACGTTCAAACGCTCCCTTGAACGCAAGGTTGCCAAAAAACCGAGAAGCAAGAAGCTTCGTAATATCTTTGTGGGACCATAGAGCCTTGATAGTTTTTTTGTAATGAAGCGGTGTATTGGTATATTTTTCAATTTTTACATTTCCAATGATAGCTGAGAGTACATAGGAGATTGTACCGATGATAAAAATATTTCCATAGCCTAGATTGAATATATTGAGACCGATGGCTGCACCTCCAACAATTGGTGCAATAAGATTCACAAAGTTTCGTGTTGCCTCTATCATCCCATTATAATTGCCTCTGTTTTGTTTGTTTGTGGTGGCGAATTGTATGAATAGATAACTGAGCCAATACATACCATTGAAAAAACCAAGTGCAAGTCCTGTGATGATAAGGTGGCTTGGTATGTATTCTTTGAATACAAATAGCACAATATAGAGAATAGATGATCCCACAAGACTCAAAAGACGTGGAATGTGGGGGCGTCCTCTATTTACTATACCTGCAAGCGAGGTGAATGATATTCCGTGTCCAATGATTAACGCAATTGAATATGTGGCGATAGCTTGCAGGGAGTTAGTCTGTGTCCACACAAAAACCGCAAAAAATATATTAAATACGGTTCTCCCAAACATGGTTAAATTGTGTGAAATAATGAGACGTTTTATTTCCTGTGTGTTTATGCGATTCATGCGTTACTTGCTTTGAGTTAAAAATATAAATACTTAGATCATTACCATACACCCCTCCCTAACCCTCCCCTAATAGGGGAGGGAATGGGTGGGGTTTAGCACAAAATAAATAAACAAACATCCTCATCATCATCTAAAATTATTATAAATTTTCCAACTTGGGTCTGCCTGAATTTTGTTCCAAGCAGTAAATTTTTTATTTTTTGCATGATTGTATGCAGCTACAGCAATCATTGTAGCGTTATCCATACAATAGGGTAGAAGAGGAAAAGTAAAAGTAGGCTGTGGTGAAACTTTTTTAATTTCTTTTTCTAATGTGTTTCTGAGTTTTTTGTTTGCTGATACACCGCCAGCTAGAATAATAGTTTTTGGATTATATTTTTTTGTGGCTTTGAGTGTTTTTGAAACCAATAAGTCGACAATTGCTTGCTCAAAGCTTGCGCAAAAATCATTTTTATCGGTATTAGGATGATCTCGTAAATGATAGAGCGCCGCAGTCTTTAATCCTGAAAAACTCATATCAAAATCTTTTGAATGTATCATGGGGCGAGGAAAGTCTATTGCTTTTGGATTTCCGGCTTCGGCAAACTTGGAAATCTTTGGTCCACCAGGATAATCGAACTCCAAGAGTTTGGCAACTTTGTCAAAACATTCTCCTGCAGCGTCGTCTCGTGTGCCACCAACTTTTTTATAGCGTCCTTGTTCTTTGCTTAATATAATTTCTGTATGTCCACCAGACACAACTAAAGATAATACTGGAAAATTTATATTTCTTTTTCTTCCCTCTTTTTCATTTTCTATTAATACAGAATGTATATGACCTTCGATATGGTTCATGCCAACTATAGGTATGTCCCATAGATACGAAAGTGTTTTTGCTGTTTCTACGCCCACGATGAGCCCGGTGATGAGCCCGGGTCCCGAAGTAACTGCAATAATATCAGGCTTTTCAAAATCTTTCATAATTTCTTCTACAACGGGCGTTATTTGTTCTGCATGTTTTCGTCCGGCAATCTCTGGCACGACACCACCATACTTTTTGTGTATTTCAATTTGACTTGCAGTTTTTTCTGCAAGTATGTTTATTTTATTGCCTGTTATATCAATCAGCGCGACTGATGTGTCATCACACGATGATTCTATGCCGAGTATTTTCACAAATTATATTTTAATAGCATTTTTGAGTAATAATTTTATGTCTTTTGCGCTAATACCAAATTGATCCTGTATTTTTTCGATTGATTCTATTAAAAAATGAATATTTTGTATACCAAACTCACCGTCTCTTAATTTCATTTTTTCATTTACCCAACTCTCTATCGTGTCATGGTCACTGACCATACATTCAACAAGTATTTTGTACTCTTGAGGACGCAATGATTGTATAAATTGTGACAAAGCCTCTTTTATTCCCTCCAACCTCTCTCTTTCTCTGTCGTGATTCATATAAGTGTATTATGTGAAATATGATTTTATTTTAGCAAAGAAATAGCAATTTGAACACCTTTAAATTATGTAACCAAGAAGTGTGTTCCTACACTTTCTTTTCTATCTAGAGCCGACTGAGTAATCAATTTTGCTACAGTATGTAAGTTTTTAAGTTCAAGAATTTCTTTGTTTATACCATCGTTTAATATCTCTTTAAGTTCTATATTGTATTTATTTAATTCTTCAAGTGTTTTTTTCATATTTTCTTCTTTTCGAATAATGCCAACATTATTCCACATCAATTTTTGAATTGATGATTTCATTTTTTTAATTTTTGGATCATTATTTTTTCCAACTTTCCAACTTTACAACTTTCCAACTTTCCAACTTTTTTCTTTTTCAATATATGTTTTTGTTGCGTCAACTGCTCTCCCACTAAATACCATACACTCTAGCAAAGAGTTTGATGCGAGACGGTTTGCGCCGTGTACTCCTGTGTGTGCGACTTCGCCAAATGCGAAGAGTCCAGGAATGTTCGTCCGTCCATCGAGGTCTGTATGAATACCGCCGCATATAAAATGTGCAGCAGGGGATATAGGAATCAAATCTTTGTCCATTTTGATATCATGCCACCAGAGATTTTCATAGAGGTATGGGAAACGTTTTTTTATATAAGCACTTCCTTTGTGTCTAATATCTAAATATACGGTACCATGCTTCATTTCTTCCAAAATTGCTCGAGCAACTATATCGCGGGGCGCCAAATCTTTCAATTCATGATAGTTTTTCATGAATTGTTCGCCTTTGCTATTTACAAGAACACCGCCTTCACCGCGAACTGTTTCTGATATAAGTAACGACGGCGCACCTTTTTTATTAAGAGCAGTTGGGTGAAACTGAATAAATTCCATATCTTTAATTTCAGCACGTGCTTTGTATGCCATCGCGACACCATCACCTGTGGCGATTTTTGGATTTGAATTTCTTTCATATACTTGTCCTGCACCGCCGGTTGCAAGAATTGTTGCCTTTGCAGAGAAATTGAGAATCTTGTTATTATCAGTGTCCAGGACGAATGCACCTATGCATTGTCTTGGTGTTGAGACGCGATCAATCGCGTCTTTACTTTCGGCTAATTTAAATGCGACATGCGATTCAAATATGGTTATGCGCTTATGGTGGCGCACTTGGTGAATGAGGGCTCGCTCTATTTCTTTGCCAGTTGTATCGTGTGCATGAGCGATCCTGCGCTCAGAATGTCCACCTTCTTTGGATAGACATAGCTCGTCTTGTTTTTTGCTAAAGCCAACACCGACGTCGATGAGTCGCTTGATTTGATTTGGTGCTTCTTTGATCATTATCTCTACTGCTTCTTTATCATTCAGATGGCACCCAGCTTTCATAGTATCTTCGATATGTTTATCAAAACTATCCATCTTATCTAGTACCGCAGCAATACCACCTTGTGCATAGTTGCTGTTGCTTTCCATAAGCTCTTTTTTGGTCACAATAGCGACAGTTCCATACTCACTTGCTTGCAAGGCAAAATTCAGGCCTGCAATGCCGCTGCCTATTACTAAGAAGTCAAAACTGTTTTTAAACATATAATATGCTGATTTCCAGATAACCCAGATTTACGGATATCTGAATTATCTGGAAATCCGAATCTTAAAATGATTAAAGAATGTCTAAGCTTATATCCAAAGACTTAACCGAGTGGGTGAGACTTCCAAGAGAAATTACGTTTACACCACTCTTTGCATAAGAAATAATATTTTTTTCTGTAATACCACCGGATGCTTCAAAAATAATATTTGTTTTTCCAATTTGTTTTATTATTTTTTTAATATCTTGTGGTTTGAAATTGTCGAACATTATTGCGTCTGGTTTTTGTTTTACAAAGTCTAATATTTGTTTTTTTGTTTTGCATTCTACTTCTGTGAAGTAACTAGTTACTGGTAACTTGTTACTAGTTACTAATTTGAGATGGTTATCTTTTATCAAAATCCAATCATATAGACCAAGTCGGTGGGTGCCTCCGCCGCCGAGTGTCACTGCTTTTTTGTCTACCAATCCCCATTGTGTCTTGCGTGTTGGTACCACAAGTACATGTTTTCCAACTTTTTTTACAAGTTTATCAGTTTGCGTTGCAATACCAGACATGCGTTGCATCAAGTTTAGAATCGTGCGTTCAATCTTTAAAATATCTTTTATGCCTCCTGTTAGTTTTAAAATCTTATCTCCTTTTTTTACTCTCGCTCCGTCTCGCTTGTATCTTGTAATTTGTATCTTGTATCTTTTTAAGAACCATTTTGTTTCTTCAAGACCAGCGAGTGTGCCAGATTCTTTTGCTTTTAGTATAGCAGTAACTTTTGGATTTCCTTTTATTGTTGCGTCGCTTGTGACGTCACCTTGGCTATCCAAATCCTCAATCAAAAAATCCTCAGTTAATCTTTTTACCTGCCTCAAGTACTTACGATTTTTCAAGGTAAGTTTTTCTCTTTGGTTATAATATTTTTTGATTTTTTGTTGCTTGGTCATATTGACTATAAAAATTTATTGTGATATGTTTTATAAGTTACACAACGGAAGGAGAGCCCTATGACGTCAAAGGATGTGGTTGTCACCATCACGATCGGAGATGCAGAAGGTGATCAAGGTATCAAGGTGTCCGGAGATGTTCACCTGACTCACAACGTCGCGAACAGGGCGCTGAATCTGTTCGCCAGCACGATGCTTCATGCGCTCGGAGAGAGTAGCATGCTCGCGCGTAACTTCTGGAGTGCGATCTCGAATCTCGCATCAACGGTCCGTAAGTAGGACTAGTGAGGTTCGGTGACCATGGAGGAAAGGACATGCCCATGGAAGTACAGTATATATGAATTTCGTTTATACTGTTCTATCATGGGTAAATAATTTTGAAAAGGACTGTAGAGATACGGTTCTTTTTTATTTACTTAATTCCATCATTTTATCTAAACTTATTTTTGCTTTTTGTAATACTTCTTTACCAAGATTAATAATTTGATCTTTACGTGGATTCTTAAGTGCAGTGAGAATATCTTCTAACTTTATTTTTTTCATATACGGACAGAGCTGGCAGCTACCAACAATGTGTTTATTCGGGAATTCTGTTTGTACCCTGTCGGTAATACCGCATTCAGTAATTAGCATGTAGTGCTCAGAAGGGTTGTCTTTTACATAGTTCAACATATCACTCGTGCTACCAACTAGATCAACCGAGTCAATGACAGAGGGGGTGCATTCATAATGTGCTAATATTTTTGTATGAGGAAATTGAGCTCTAATTTTTTTTACTGCGCGTTTATCAAATTGTTCATGCACTATGCATACACCATCCCATAAAATTAACTTTTTTTTCGTCAATTTTTGTAAGTTATGCCCCATAAGCATGTCGGGAATAAAAATAATTTCATCGTTTGGAAGACTTTCGATAATTTTGAGTGCATTTGAACTGGTGACACATATATCACTTTGAGCTTTTACTTCCGCACTCGTGTTTACATATGTCAAAATAGGAACTCCTGGATGTTTTTCTTTTAGATTTTGTACATCTTTGGCAGTGATTGAGTCAGCGAGTGAACATCCTGCAACTGCAGGAATAAGGACTTCTTTTTCTGGACTCAAGATTTTTGCAGTCTCACCCATGAAGTGTACTGAGCAAAAAATAATTTTCTTTGCGCTGTGTTCTGCCGCAATTTTACTAAGCCCATATGAATCTCCAAGGAAGTCTGCTACACCATACATAATGTCTGTTGTTTGGTAAGAGTGGGCGAGTATGATGGCATCTTGTTCACGCTTTAATTTATTTATTTCAAGTGTTGTTGGTGCAATGCTTAGACAGTAGCCAAATGTCCTTTTTGTTTTTTTTAATTTTTCAAATAGACGTGCAGCTTCTTCACGTATCTCGGTTGCGCTGATGTTAATATTTTTTTTAATCATTTTTACGTTGTAATTTTTTTCTTCAAATAATTTTTTTACTACATCATTTCCTGTATATACTGTGTCAAATTCTCCAACAGTATTTTTGACATGATTAACCCATTCATTTTCGTTATGAATATCAGGAATGGCGATGATTTGATAATTTAAATTTAATCCATCTAGATTAGATTCTATGTTTTTTTTACGCTCCTCAAAACTTTGTGGATTGTCATCGGTTTCACTATATTGTGAGCTACCAACACCAATAATAATCTCACTTTCTGAGATTTGTTTAATGGCATCTAAATGCCCATCATGAAATGGCTGGAATCGTCCGATGAATAGTGCTTTCATGGCAGAGTTAGAAAGTTTATAAAGTGAAAAAGTTTTAAAGTTTACAGATAGGAGGTATTTTGTTTTTGTGAGTGGCTTTGTTCATCAACTTTCTTACTTTTTCTACATCATTTGTTTCAAATTTATCTAGACTTTTATTTTGTTCAAGTGACGTCAAAATTTTATCGAGTGTTTCATATGTCATTCCAATCTCATCTTCATCAGTTTGCCCATCCCATAGTCCAGCCGTTGGTGGGCGATCGATTATTTCCTGCGGTACACCTATGTATTTTGCAAGCTCTCGTTCTTCGGTCTTGTATAAGTCACCAATGGGAAGGAGGTCTGCGCCGCCGTCACCATGTTTTGTAAAGTATCCAATTGAGAGTTCAGTCCTGTTTCCTGTACCGAGCACGAGTCCGTCTAGTTCGTTTGCTTTTCCATACAGAAGTGACATGCGAATGCGTGCTTTCAGATTTCCCAAAGATTGTTTTGAGGTATAAAGGTTATCTGTAGATTTTTGGAAGCTTTCAATAATAGTATCAATATTGAATATTGAATATTTAATATCTAGATTTTCACATATATTTTTTGCATATTCCAAATCTTGATCAGTATTTGTTTCAGAAGGGGATATGATTGTATGAATTTTATTGCTCCCGAGTGCTTCTGCTGCTAAATATGCAACGACAGAAGAGTCTAATCCGCCACTTAATCCCAAGACGGCAGGCTTGTCTTCACAGTACTTTTGCAAGAAGGAAATAATCGATTTTTTGGAGTGTTCTGAGTTCATGTGATAGGTATTATGATCGACAGGTATTCTAGCACAAGGATCCACAGTTGTCATTATTGACAAACTTGCCTGATTTATGTATAATTTTCTCGTCCTTAAGGCCCCATCGTCTAGTGGTTAGGACATCTGGTTTTCATCCAGAAAACAGGGGTTCGATTCCCCTTGGGGCTACGAATTATCGTACTATTGACATATATGTGTTTATATAGTACTATATTCACATCCATAGACAGCAGGTGCCATAAGGCTTAATTTCCTGCCGAGGTAACTCTTAGCTAATTTTAGCTAAAATAAGGTCGAAGAGTACCGAAAAGTCTGTGGTTAAAAACCACAGTTTTATTTTTTCAAGTTATGGCAAAAACAAAACAAACTAAAGAACAAGCCGTTCAAGAGTTGGTGGAGAGCCTAAAAAACTCAAAATCAGCTGTTTTTGCAAATTTTCAAGGACTCAAAGTTTCTGAGTCTGAAGAGCTTCGCGCACTTTGTCGTGAACAAAACGTGAAGTATGTGGCTACCAAAAAGACATTGCTCAAGCGTGCACTCGCTGAACTTGATCTCGAAGTAGACACAAAAGCATTTGAAGGTGGTCCTGCTATCGTCCTCGGAGTAGAAGACGAAGTTGCTCCAGCTCAAATTCTTGCAAAATTTGCAAAAGATCATGAACTCGCAACTATGTTTGGTGGAATTTTAGAAGGAAACTATATTGACGGAGAAAAAGTCAGTGAACTTTCAAAACTTCCAAGCAAAGACGAGCTTCTTGCGAAAATGGTTGGTTCTCTCAATGCACCGGTATCTGGATTTGTAAATGTCCTTGCTGGTAATTTGCGTGGACTTGTAAGTGTACTAAACAATATTAAAGACGCAAAAGCGTAGGTAATATACGGATTTCCGGATAATCCAGATTTACAGATATCTGTCGATCAGGATTATCCGGAGATAAGGATCTAAAAGATTAAGTTAAATTATCATAAATTTACAAAACGTATGTCAGAAGAAACAAAAACAGAGGTAGTAGTACCAGAAAAATTTAAATCTCTTGTAGAAGAGGTTGAAAAAATGTCTGTACTTGACCTCGCAGAACTTGTAAAAGTTCTTGAAGACAAATTTGGTGTTTCAGCTGCTGCTCCTGCAATGATGATGGCAGGCGGTGCTGCTGCTGGCGGTGACGCTCAAGCTGCAGAAGAGAAGACTGAATTCACTGTTGAGCTTACTGCTGCTGGAGATAACAAAATTGGTGTTATCAAAGCTGTAAAAGCTGCAACTGGACTTGGTCTTGCTGATGCAAAGGCACTCGTAGACGGAGCTCCAAAAGCTATCAAAGAAAATATCGCAAAAGCTGAAGCTGAAGAGCTTCAAAAAGCTTTAGAAGAAGCAGGTGGTTCTGTAGAACTCAAATAAATCGTTTGTCATCCTGAGCGTAGCGAAGGATCTTTCGAAAATAAGACCGGTGTTGATTCACCGGTTTTTATTTTTGTGATACACTACTAGTAGTATTCACTAACAAATTCATGTAATATGCATTTAAGTTGGGTTTTTGTTTTGATCTCTTTAATTATTTTATACGGATTTTATGCATATAAGATGTATAAGAAAGATCAGGAGATAGAAAGGTGGAGATCAGAGTCTGAGAAATGGCATAGACGGTATAAAGAAAAAGGTGAAGAATAAAAAACTGACATTCTGCTGTCAGTTTTTCTTTTTAAAACATTTGTGGTCAGAAAGATCCCTCGACTTCGCTGCGCTCCGCTCGGGATGACAATTACATATTAAATCTGTAGACTTTGTTTTCGTCTAGAAGATAGACTGATTTTTCAGATTCTTGTACCACTATGCTTGTCGGGTTTTGCCAAGCATCAGATGTGTACTGTCCTACGAAATTACCTTCCTTATCAATTGCTACAACACGCTTGTGTGTTGGTTCGAGAATGTATACATTGTTTACATCTGCATAGGTCCAGATCTCACGTGGATTTTCTAGTACTGGGTCAAGTCCTCGAATTTCAAATCCTTGTTGTGTTCCTGCAAAGAATTTAAGTATGGTATTGTCTGTCAGCACATATATGTCACCATCCACGGTAAGTGAACGTGCATTACTCAGTGAGTCTGTTTTGCTGGTTATCCATTCACTACCACGATCATATCCTGTTTGTATTGGGTTGTGTTTGTAGATTTGATCATTTTCTGAACTCAATAGATATGTACGTCTGTTGTAAATTGATATATCAGTAAGAGGTGGGTCATCTACTGGATATGTTATATCTTTGTTTGCAAATCCATTTGATTCCTTTTCAAGCTCAACTATATTGTTGTTGCTAGAAATAAATACCGCTTTGTCATCTTCTTTTGGTACATCAGCCGCTGATAATTGCGCGATGGTTTCGTGCTTTTTTTGTTCTACATTTTTTGTTATTGGGTCTACGGTGTAAAGGATTTCGTCTTCAGGGCCGTATGCAAGTATTTTTTCATTAAATAATATAATGTTTGTGGTGTTTGCCTGCCCGTTTGAAACAGATAGGTCTGTGATGAGTTCAGCGTCAACAACAGTTATGTTTCGCAATGTCTGTAGTAGAGTTTCAATGCTTTGTTTTAAATTGTCGCTTGTTTCTCTTTCACTATCTTTTTTTGTAGGAAGCGTGCTTGCGAGCTCTGATGCTTCGTTGAGAAGTTCAAGTGCTTTCTCATCTTCTCCATACAAGAGTCTACTTTCTGCTTCATCTCTTTTTTCTTCAATCGTTTCAATAAGGGTCGTGTATTGTGCCTGTTTTATTTCACGGTTTTCTCGCACCTTTATATAGGTAATACTTCCAATAAATAGTATTACAAATACAAGTAAGGCAATAAACAATACTTTACTTACCATGCCCATATGTCTTACTTGGTGCTTTTTGTTATCAATATATGATTTTGAACTGTCGATAGTTAGTGTTCTCTTTCCGTTCTTATTGGTAATAAAATAAAAGCTGTGTTGTAAAAATAAAGCTGTCCATTCAAGTATCTTTTTTGAAACAATAAATAATCCGGTTCCGAGAATCACAATACCTCGTCCAAGTAGGATAAGTAATTTTCCTGTCCAATTTTCTTGAGATTGGACAGAAGATGTGCGGTGGTTAGTTTCTATATTTCCATGTCGTGTTGTCTTTGTCTCTGTTGCACGTTTTTTTGCTTTTTCTACTCGTTTATTCTTTCCTGAGGTAAATTTTTGAAATACGTCTTTTACCTTACCTTTGGCATGCTTCATGATGGGTGGAGAAAGCGTTTCTTCTGTTGCTTTTGCCGTACCAAGAAAGTTATCAAGAGATGCTTGTGAACCAACATGCTCTTTTTCGTCTTCTTCTATAAGTGGTTGTATAGATTTTGGTGTGTGAAATAATATACCACCAAAGGAGTATTCATTTTTTAGACTTTCAAGTACCTTGCCGATATGCATGGCACTTTGTCTTGTGGTGCGCGACTGCAGTATCTTTCGTACACGATCAGAAGAGAAGAAATCATTGACATGCGGTGTTGCAATATACACGAAATCTCCTTTGCTTATATTTCCTTCCACTACAGCTGAAAAAAGTTGGTGTGAATTGTTGGTATCTCCGTCTATAATAGATGTCTCTCTGAGTCCGTCTGGTGTTGTGTAGTAGAGTAGTGCTTGTGGTGCACCGTGATAGGCGAGCACTAGTCGTGAATTATTGAGTGTGCCAACGAGTGCATTTATTTCACTTTCTTTGTATCCGAGTATATGGTGACTTTTGCGATTGATATCCTGGATGATGTGTTCAAATGTTTCATCATCAACATCTTCGGTTTCATAGTATTCAGTTTCTATCTCATCAATGATTTGTTGGAGTTGTGTGATCTGTTCATGGTGGCTCTCGTTTATTTCGATGAGTGCAAAAAAATAACCCTTTTCTTTCTCCTCTTGGGTTACGGGTTCTGCAAGGTGGAGGAGTACATGAGAAGTCTGTTGATCATTTCCTTCAACAAAAAATTCTTGAATTTCGAGTTTATTGTTCATAGTTAAAATACGTTGACTTTTATGGTCATACTTATTATACTATAACTCGCAAAAGCTTGGAAGAGCTGGTAGGCCAAAAAAGCCCACAGGGCCTTGAATAGTAATGGAGGATTTTTTAGAAAGATGTCAGTTTATCGGCATTTTAAAATATCAGTATATGCTTGAACAACTATTTGGTTCAAAGACCAGATTAAAAATTTTACGTGTTTTCTTTCGTGATCCCCAGGAATCTTTCTTTGTTCGGGAGTTGTCACGGCAAGTAGGTGTTCAGATCAATGCCGTTCGTCGCGAATTAGAGCTACTTCTGAGGCTGGATATTATCCAGGAAAAAGAAGAGAAAGAAAAAAAGGCAGAGGAGATAACGAGTGGTAAGGCAGGTGCGGGATTACGTAAATATTACCAACTTAACCCTGAGTCAATTATTTACTCAGAGCTTCAGGCACTTCTTTTGAAAGACACCATCATTGGTCAAAAAGAATTTATAAAAGAACTTGAACAAAAGTCAGGGGATGTAAAATTGCTTGTTTTGACAGGGGAGTTTACCGGCACAAGAAAAGCACCAACTGACTTACTTATTGTTGGAAAAATAAAACCACGGTCACTTTCAAAAATTATAGAACAGTATGAGAAGGATTTGGGATTTGATATTCGCTATACCGTGATGAGCGATGGTGAGTTTGCTGATCGTAGATATGTGATGGATAAATTTATATATGGAGTCTTTGAGGCAGAACATTTGAAGGTGGTAAACAAACTAGGTGTATAAAACCTACAAAATATATGTTTTTGTTAATC
Organism: Candidatus Parcubacteria bacterium; assembly: GCA_002869205.1. Classification (GTDB taxonomy): domain Bacteria; phylum Patescibacteriota; class Patescibacteriia; order Magasanikbacterales; family UBA922; genus BM521. Next base: position 35,937 of record PKTJ01000066.1, read on the forward strand.
GACATGTCAGAGCTAGACCAGATTCATCTGGCTCTTTTTGATTCAGAAAAGCGGTTTGACAAAACATTTGAAGGAAGAAATCGTGAGCTTCTAGCATCGATCGACACATTAACGAAAAACCATGGAGCATGGAGCATGGAGCAGTTGGAAGGTGTTATGGTTGTGGTGGGTGCGGGGAGTTTTACGAGTACCAGGATTGCATGTGTGGTGGCGAATACGTTTGCTTATGCAAAGCAGATTTCATTACTCGCTATTTCAGTTGACCAAGTTGATCAAGTGCAGGATTTAATCCCAGAACTTTTGAAACAACCAAAGGGGCAGTATATTTCAGCAACTTATTCAGCTGAGCCAAATATTGGGAAGAAAAAGTAATATGAAACGTCTCACACTAAAAATTTATGGAGATGTACAAAATGTCTTTTTTCGTCAAAACGTGCTTGAAGTTGCCAAGAGACTGCAACTAACTGGTTGGGTGAGAAATGATAAAGACGGATGTGTGTCTGTTGTTGCAGAAGGTGAAGAAGATAAACTTATTGAGTTATTGGGTTATTGTAGTGAAGGACCAAAGATGTCTGTGGTAGAAGATGTCGTAGAAAAGTGGGAACATATAAAATCTAATAAGTTTGAGGAGTTTAAAATCATGTATTAGCATTATGCTTACTGACTATCAACGGTACAGACTATATGAGATATTGCCAGGGTTGACTATCTGGCTTACTTTGATACTCGGGATTTTATTTTCGTTTATAAAACCATTATGGATGATATATTTTATCATTCTTTTTGATATATATTGGGTACTCAAGGTTATTAATTTTGCGTTTTATCTTGTCACTGCGTGGTTTCGGTTTCGTCGTGTCAAACGTGTTGACTGGAAAGACGCTCTTCATCATGAAATTACAGATTATGATACCAAGCGTCATATTGTATTTTTGACCGTATATAATGAATCTTGGGATGTGGTACGAAGTGCCATGCAAAGTGTGTGTGATGCATGCTATGATCATACTAAATTCACTATTGTTGTGGCGGGTGAAGAAAAAAACAAAGAACATTGTGAACAGATTTTTAGACATGTTGAACAAACATTTGGTGATTGTTTTGCTGACACCGTATTTACATTACATCCGTCAGACTCAGACGGAGAAATCCCGGGCAAAGGATCAAACCTTCATTTTGCAGAGACACAGATGAAAGTATATGTTGATAAGAAAGGTTGGAATTATGATGATATTATCGTGACTGTCTTTGATATCGATACCGTGTGTCACTCAGGATACTTTGCATATCTCACATACTTATATTGTACACATCCAAATCCTACACGATCATCATTTCAGCCAATTGCTCTATATAATAACAATATGTGGGAATCTCCATCGATCTTGCGTATTATGGCATTTAGTACCACGTTTTGGACCATGATGAGTCTGGCTCGACAAGATTCGCTGGTTACATTTTCGTCACACTCTATGAGCTTCCGTGCATTGGTTGATGCAGGATTTCATGAAAAGCGTATTGTGAGTGAGGATTCTCGTATTTTTTATCAGTGTTTGCTCAAGTATGATGGTGAATATGAAGTAACACCAATGTACATGCCTGTATCTATGGATACGGTGCGTGATGATAATTGGTGGCAAAGTATTAAGAATTTATATGGGCAACAACGTCGATGGGCATGGGGTGTTGAGCATGTACCTTACTTGTTGTGGGAATTTCGTAAAAAAGGAAACAAGATTCCACTTTGGAAAAAATTTAAATGGGTTTTTATAGAATGGGAAGGTAAGTGGTCGTGGTGTCTGGCAGCTCTTATTATTACTATTTTGGGGAGACTGCCTTTGTGGGTTGCCGGACCTGAGGTTCGTCAAAGTGCGTTGTTTTTTAATGCACCACATTTACTCGAAGTACTCATGCTTACCGCTATGACAGGGCTCATGCTTTCTGCTATACTAAGTATTCCTATACTACCAAAACGTCCCGAAGTACATTCAAAACACATGTACATCATCATGCTGTTGCAATGGATTCTTTTGCCTATTGCAATGATCCTCGTTGCAGCTATTCCTGCGATTGATGCAGTCACACATTTAATGTTTGGTAAGTATCTAGGCTTTAATGTTTCACAAAAGAAAAGAAATTGAAATATTGAGATACGGATTTCCAGATACCCTAAGGGCATCCATCTTCGGGGATAATCCAGATTTACGGATTTTGTATCTGTATATCAGAATATTATTTTATGAATAATCAGTACAAACCAATTCAACTTCATAAACCACGTAAATGGCCATGGGTATTATTTGTGATTGTTTCGATATTGTTTGGTACTGGTTGGTATGCATATACATGGCTCAAACAGTTGGATCCCGCAGATATATTTGAATCTGAATTTGTACGTGATCAGGTTGAGCGTCAGCTCGGAGAGGATAAGGCTGAGTTGTTTGACCTCTTGCCAGGATTGCTTGGGTTTACTGAGAAAAAAACATACCTTGTACTACTATTGAATAATACAGAGATGAGACCAGGCGGAGGATTTATTGGAACCTATGCAGTTGTGGAGGCCAATAAAGGAAGTGTAAATGTGCTCGAGGTAGAAGGAACAGAGCGTATTGATGGGCGTACTCCTGCGAGTTGGAATCCGAAACCAATTCCTGTTTTGGAAGAGCATTTACATGTTGATAAATGGTATTTTCGTGATAGTAATTGGTCACCCGATTTTCCTACGGGCGCACAAAAGGCACTTGAACTATACAAAGGAGAGAGTGGTGTTGCGGCAGAAAGAATTGATACGGTAGTAGCAATTACTACGACTGTTTTAGAAGAGTTGTTAGAAATCACTGGCCCTATTGAAATACAGGGGATTACATTTGATGCTCAGACAGGTATTGAAACACTTGAGTATGAGGTAGAATATGGGTTCAAAAAGAGGGGTATTTCTTTTGCTGAAAGAAAACAAATTATTGAGCCGTTTATGAGTGAGCTTATGGATAGGTTAACTGATGATGTTTTTCAAAATCTGGATATTTATGAAGAGGCGTTGAACAAGATGACTGAAGAAAAACATTTGTTTGTATATTCCAAAGATGAGGATTTTCAAAAAAAGATGGATGAGTATGATTGGTCTGGTCGTATGCATGAGTCAACAGGTGATTATCTTTTGTGGACAGACGCAAACTTGGCTGCACTGAAGACTGACCATGCAATGGAGCGCACACTTTCGTATTCTCTTTCAAAGCGTCCTCCTGCTCACGAGTTAGAAGATTTTCATTATTTGGCAGCTGCAACAATGACATATACCAATAATGGTTCATTTGATTGGCGTACGACGAGATATCGCACATACGCACGTGTATTTGTTCCACTTGGATCCAAGCTTGTTTCTGTAGTTGGGTCGATGAAGTGGGATCGCACGGATGAGGAAGGTGTTGTCGATGAGGGTATTGAGAATGGTAGACAATGGTTTGGCACCTTTATTGCAATCGAGCCAGGAGAAACAAAGTCACTTGAATTTATTTACAGATTACCAGCACATGTGACTGATGATATAGAAAATGATTCGTATACACTTTTTGTTCAAAAGCAGTTAGGAACTATTAATCATGGTTTGACGCTTGGTCTGGATTTTGGTAAAACTATTACAGTGGCCAAGCCTGCAGAAGATGAGCAGGAGTGGTTTGATACATCATATACATATAGTACAGATTTACATATAGACAGAGAGTTTCATGTGAGCTTTTAATTGAAGATTAAATCGTTATAGTATGAAAAAGGTAGGAATTGACCTCGGTACAACTAATATACTTGTTTTCGTTCCTAAGCGAGGTATTGTTATTAATGAGCCATCGGTGGTAGCAATCTCAAAAGGAGACGGAAAAATTCTTGCAGTTGGTGGTGAAGCAAAAGAAATGATTGGACGTACTCCCGATACTATTATTGCAGAGAGACCACTCAAAGATGGTGTGATTGCAAGTTATAAAACAACAGAAGCTATGCTTCGTTATTTTATCAACAAGGCAATCGGTGGTATGCGACTTTTTCGACCAGAAGTAATGGTTGCTGTTCCTGCAGGTATTACATCTACTGAACGTCGTGCGGTTATTGACGCTGCGATGGCAGCAGGTGCAAAAGCAGCTTACATTATAAAAGAACCTATTGTTGCGGCAATCGGAGCTGATATTCCTATTGGTAGTGCGTCAGGTCATATGATTATTGATATTGGTGGAGGTACAGCAGAAATCGCTGTGATTTCACTCGGCGGTATTGTATCAGTAGGATCTGTGAGGATCGGTGGAAATAAATTTGATCAATCAATTGCAGAATATGTTCGTAGAAAATATGGTTTGGCAATAGGGGACAGAAGTGCCGAAGAGGCAAAAATTAGTGTTGGTTCTGCTATGTTTATGGATCAGCCTCTGAGTATGGAAGTAAAAGGACGAGATATGATCTCAGGACTTCCGCGGACTATCAAAATTACTTCTGATGATACTACTGAAGCATTGCAACATGACCTTGAGGGTTTGGTAGAAGCAGTAAAAGATGTACTTCATAAGACACCACCAGAATTGTCAGCTGATGTTATGGATAAAGGCATTATTATGTCCGGTGGTTCAAGTCAGCTGAGAAACCTAGATGAACTCATTGCTCAGGCGATTGGTGTGGCAACATATGTGGCAGAAGAACCATTGCTTTGTGTGGCAAAAGGAACAGGTATTGCACTTGAAAATTTAGATAATTACAAACGGTCAGTTTTGGCCACAAAATAATTTATTAACCTGGGTGGCGTGTAATTCGCCAACTGGACGTGAGCCCAGTACCGTATGGTACAGGGTATAGCCGTCGATCCACATTTAGTGGAATGATTCCGTGCAACTCGGAAGCCAACCGTATAGTCGGGACCCTGACGTTAGTCGGGGTATCACATTGTGTTCCTGCATAGTGTGATAATAAGGAAATATATGAAGAAAACATATGTTGGTGCTTTGAGCATCATGCTCGCAGCTTTTTTGTGGGCGTTTGATGGTGTGGTTCTCACACCATGGATTATGAAATTGGGTCTCTATGACGTCCCAATTTTTGTTTTTATGTTCCACGCAGTAGGATCATTATTTTTGTCCTACTTTTTTATTACCAAGAGACAAGAACTAAAAAAGCTTGATTGGAAAGATTGGGGCGCATTTGTTTTGGTTGGTGTATTTGGAGGAGCGCTCGGAACCATGGGAATTGTTGGGGCAATTATTTTTGTACATAGTCATCATCTAAATATTTCGGTTGTATTATTACTCCAAAAATTACAGCCTATTTTTGCTATTTTGCTTGCTATCTTAATTCTCAAAGAGCGTCCAAAGATACAATTTTATGTACTGGCGGCTTTTGCATTGGTTGGTAGTTACTTTTTAACATTTGGATTTGGTATGCCAGATTTGAGTGCGGGTGGTATGTTGATACCTGCACTTCTTGCGCTACTTGCTGCGTTTTCATTTGGTTCATCAACTGTATTTTCCAAACGTGCGATTACAAAGGTGAGTCACGGCACAGGAACTATGCTTAGATTTTATATCACTACACTTGTCATGATTGTGATTATCGCAGCCGTGTCATTGTTGAAAGCTTTCGGGATGGAGATATCGTATGCAGGGTTTGGTGGATTTAGTATTGTTGGCTGGAAATTGATTGGTGCATTTGTTGTAGTTGCTCTAACAACAGGAATTTTTGGTATTTTTATCTATTATTATGGACTTAAGCGTATCATGGCTTCACGTTCGACTATTTACGAACTTATGTTTCCTGTAAGTTCTATCTTTCTTGAATGGCTCATTCATGACAAGACATTGAACATAGGGCAATGGTTTGGTACTATAGTACTGTTCACTGCAATGATTTTTATTGCACGTCTAAGTAAATCATATGAAAAAAACAGTGAAATTATATAATGTATTTTTTCCAATCTATGTAATGGTTTTTTTTCCACCAATAATTTTTTTGGTACTCATTGGGAACTTTGTAATTGACGCGGTTGTCATAGTGTCTGTTCTTTATTTCAGTAAAGCATTGTCTACTATAAAGCATAAAAGAAAATACATTACAAAGGCTTGGGGCTATGGTTTTTTGGCGGATATTTGTGCGGCGTTGCTTTTGCTTGTGCTAGAATGGGCTGGTCTTGTATATTCTTACAAACCATTTGAATCAGTATCTAACGTAATGTTTATATTTTTTGCTATTGTTGTTGGCGGTGTGTTTGTTGGAATATTCAATTATAGATTAGCTCTTCGAAATGGTCTTAATAAAAAGATTGCTTTGCGTCAAGCATTGTTTATGGGGATTATTACTGCACCATGGATGTTTTTATTACCTCTAAGTTTATTTGGTTTTAATATTTGATATGAAAATAGGGATAGACGCATCACGAGCTAATGAAACACAAAAGACCGGTGTAGGTTGGTATGCTTATCATGTGATACAAGAATTGAAAAAACAAACACCTCGCGATGTCGAGGTTGTTTTGTATACGAATAAACCACTTCAAGGTGACCTTGCTGACTTGCCAAGTGGATGGACACAAAAAGTACTCAAATGGTCACCAAAAAGATTGTGGACGCAGGTGAGGTTGAGTTGGGAGATGTTATTACATCGACCAGATGTTTTGTTTATTCCAGCTCATGTGTTCCCATTGATTCATCCCAAGAAAACAGTAATGACAGTGCATGATATTGCAGCTATAACATTTCCTGGGAGCTATAGTTGGTTTGAGAGGTGGTACAGTGTGTGGTCTGCACGCGTAGCTTTGAAAAAGTTATGGAAAATAATTACGCCGTCAGAGTTTACGAAGAGTGAGTTAGAAAGTTTAAAAGTTAGAAAGTTTAAAAGTGATAAAATTCATGTGATTCATCATGGGTATGATAAGAGGTATAGTGAGAATGAGAATAAGGTTGAGATTGAAAAGGCGTTAGACAAGTACGGATTGAAGAAACCATTTCTCATGAGTATTGGTCGTCTTGAAGAAAAGAAAAACACGGTAAGAATTATCAAAGCATTTGAGAAATTACGGCTTACGACTGAAAACTTGCAGCTCATTCTTATCGGTAATCCAGGTCATGGTTATGACAAAGTGAAAAAGGTGATTGACAATTCAAAATATAAAGAGGATATTATTACACCTGGTTGGGTAGACAATAATGATCTACCAATCTTGATGAGCGGTGCAGAAGTATTTGTTTTCCCGAGTCTCTATGAAGGGTTTGGAATCCCTGTACTTGAATCCCTGGCAAGTGGCACACCTGTCGTTACCTCAAAAGGTAGTTGTCTAGAAGAAGTTGGTGGAGACGTGTGTATATATGTTGATCCAGCCGATGTTGATAGTATTGTGCATGGTATTTCAGACGCTTTTGATGCATCAGAGATTAGAATTCAACAGGGCTTGAAACATACAGAAGGTTTTTCGTGGGAAAAGTGTGCTAAAAAGACACTTGAGACATTATTGTCTTGAGGTTAAAATTATGCTATCCTTAGACATATATGTCAGATATCATAGGTCATCAGAGAATCCTACAATTTTTCGATTCGGTCATAACGCATGGTAATTTGAGTCATGCATATTGTTTTGTAGGTCCAAAATCTGTTGGTAAGAAGGCTGTTGCCGAACGTCTGGCGTCTCAGATTTTGAATATTGATTATAATAAATTATACACCTCTCCAGATTTTAGTCTGGTAGAGCGTTCAATAAACGAAAAGACAGGTAAGACTCGAAAAGATATTAGTATCGATCAAATTCGTAATTTAATTTCTATACTTTCTCAAAGTGCGTTTGCAAAAGATGGTTACAAGGTTGCAGTTGTCGATGAAGCGGATATCATGAGTGTGGGTGCATCAAATGCATTACTCAAGACACTCGAAGAACCAAAAAAGAATACTGTACTTTTTATTATTACAGACGACGAATCAAAATTATTACCAACGATCCAGTCCAGGTGTCAGATGATTTATTTTTCACCTGTTGCAAATAAGGAGATTCAAAAACACATGAAAGATGGTAGTACTGATGAAATTATTGAGTGTGCACATGGATTACCGGGAAAAGCAATTACTTGGAGTCGGGACGCAGGTAATTTTCAAGAATATAAACATGAGGTAAGTCGTTTCCAAAGTTTGTTTGGAAAAAACTTTTATGAAAAATTGGCACTAGTGGAGGAACTGTTTGGAGACAAAACTGATCACATATTAGCAAGAAGTCGTCTACAAGAAGTGCTAAATATTTGGCAGATAGAATTGCATAACAGTATCAAGCAAGAAAAAATTGCTGCACAAAATTTTGTTCAGATTAGTAAGAACATCAAACAAGCACGTACGTTACTTGGAAAAAACGTACATCCACGACTTTTGGTTGAACACATTTTATTACAATTACCATAGGTCAGTTATAAGTCATAAGCTGTAAGTCGTAGTTTCCAATATCGATATTTAATCTAAGGCTTACAGCTTAATATTTATAACTTATAACTTTTATATATGAGAAAATATCTTATATCATTTTCCCTTGTATTTGCTGTTCTGTTGTTTACGGGGCAGAGTTGTGTCTTGGGACAAGATAATAAACCAAAGACTACTGGTCCTGCTGGTATGTTTGTTAGTGTTGATAAAGGTGAGACCTGGAAGGTCATTTCATCTATGCCTACTGTTGAGGGTGTAAAACAACTTACTAGTGTGAATGTCTATAGAGTCATAGAGGATCCTCAGGATCCAAAAGCTCTCTATTGGGCATCACGTGCCAATGGATTGTTCTATAGTTTTGATGATGGTAAGTCTTGGCAACGGCCAAGTGCTCCGGTGAACAGTTCGTTTATCTATGATGTAGCAATTCATCCAGAAGATAGATGTACTATATATACGACTAAAGCACGTATTGTGTACAAAACTGAAGATTGTGGTCGTTCATGGGAAGAGGTGTATCAAGAGGGTAGACCAGCTGATATTATTACTTCAGTATCTTTTGATCCTCATGATTCACACCATATTTATCTTACTGAAACAAATGGAGATTTGCTCAAAAGTACAGATCTAGGTAAGACGTGGTCAGTGGTGAATCGTTTTGGTGTATATGTGCGTGATGTTGAGTTCGATCCAAATAAAAATGATTTGATGTATGTCGTGACACGAGAAAAAGGACTGCGTCGTTCTAGAGACGGAGGAGCGACTTGGGAAGATCTCTCGGAAAAACTCAAGGTGTACCCTGGTTCACTTACGTATAGAAGATTTCTTGTGTATCCTAGCAACCCAGACCAAATTTATTGGGTTTCAAAATATGGTGTACTTATGTCACGTAACGCAGGGGATGACTGGGAACCTATTAATCTTGTGACGCCTCCAGGAAGTGTAGATATTTATGGATTTACCGTGAGTCCGCTCAATGATAAGGAAATATATTACACAGGTAGTATTGATTACAAATCTACATTCTATCGTAGTATGGACGGTGGTCAAACATGGGAAACACGCAGACTTCCTTCTGGACAATTGCCTACAGAGCTTCGTGCACATGGTGAGAATGATGGATGGTTGTATCTTGGATTTACCAATCCTGCATCTATTTAACTAGGACTAGTCGTAAAATTATTTGTTTGGATTTTGCTTTTTGTAACTAACCCCACCCGTTCCCTCCCCTAATAGGGGAGGGTCAGGGAGGGGTGTAATAGCTGAGAAGCAGATTATCTGATTTATTATTAACACATAGTATTGTATGGATTTAATCGCACCACATAAGGAGCAGTTTGAAAAAACTATTGAACACTTACGATCTGAAATTTCTGGATTACGTACCGGTCGTGCAACACCTGCGCTTGTCGAAGATATTGTTGTTGAAGCATATGGTGTCAAACAACAGCTCAAAGCAGTTGCGTCTATTGCCGTTGCTGATGCCAAAACACTTACGGTTGATCCGTGGGACAAAGGCCTTATCCAGTCAGTTGAGTCAGCTATTAGCCATTCTGATTTGGGGATTAATCCGGTGAATGATGGCAAACTTATTCGTCTACCATTACCTGAACTAACTCAGGATCGTCGTCAAGAGCTTATCAAAGTTTTACACAAGAAATTAGAAGAGGCACGTGTGGCTATTCGTAAAATTAGAGAAGAAGCACGAAAAGAAATTGATAACAAAGAGAAAGCAAAAGAAATTGGAGAAGATGAAAAATATAATTTACAAGATGATTTAGATAAGGTAGTCAAAAGTTACAATGAAAAAGCAAAAGAAATTGGAGATGAAAAGGAGAAAGAGATAACTACTGTGTAGTGAGATTCGGATTTCCAGATAATTCAGATTTACGGATATGAAAATTATACTACAGCGAGTAACACAATCTCAGGTTGATGTAGATAATCAAACCGTTGGAAAAATTTCTAACGGTTTCTTGGTCTTACTTGGTGTAGGTCAAGGAGATACAACTCTTCATGCAGGTAGTTTGGTTGAAAAGATAATAAAATTGAGAATCTTTGAAGATGAAGATGGAAAAATGAATAAAGATATTACAGAAGTGGGTGGTGAAATGTTGGTTGTGTCCCAATTTACATTGTATGCAAATTGTAAAAAAGGGAATAGACCTAGTTTCGTAGAAGCTGCACCGCCAGATGAAGCAAAAAAACTATACGAATATTTTGTTAAAAAAATAAAAGAAAAGGGCATAAGTGTTGCGACGGGTCAGTTTGCAGCACATATGTATGTAGAGCTTGTCAATGACGGGCCTGTCACATTAATTTTAGAATCTTAATTTTTATGAAAAAAACAATCGTACTCATAGGGGTTTTATTTGCAGTGACTTTTATTTTTACCGGTTGTACAAAAACTGATGTAGAAAATGATCTTGAACAGTCGCGTGAAGGAGAAGAACTTATGACACAAGATGAAGCTGATGTATTGCACCAGGAAGACCAAGAATTTCAAGAAGACTATATGCGTGAACTCGCTGACGCGACAGAGGAAAAACATCTTGATGAATCTATTGCGCTCATCGATGAGCTCGAAGATGGGTATGCAAAGAAAAAAGAAGGTGGCCACGCAAAAGGAAGTTGTGATGCAATTGCCGAGAGTTCTACATGTATGGAATATTATGGATCTTTCTGGAATGAAGCAGAGATGAAATTACACTGTTCTGATTCTGGTACGTTTTCATTTGATGGATGTCCTTCTGACATGTCGGGTGGGTGTAATACTGGCACTGGTACTTCAGCAGACATGGTTGCGTGGATGTATACACGTGGTGGCGGGGGTATTACCGTAGAGTCTCTCAAATATGCCAAAATGGCGTGTGATGCAACGATGGCATCGCAGTGGATCATGACTAAATAGGTTGTCATCGATTATGATATGCCAAAAAAAGCTTCTAAAGAAAGAAAAACAATTTTTGACACTACAGATCTTGAGATAACTAAGGAAATCAAAAAAGCCTTGGGTATAATGGAAAATACCAGAGACAATGTGTATGTGACAGGGAAAGCTGGAACAGGTAAGTCTACGCTGCTTAAGCATTTTTGTAATAACACGACAAAAAATATTGCCATAGTGGCACCAACTGGCGTGTCTGCTATTAACGTTGAAGGAGTGACGATTCATTCCTTTTTTAAATTTCCTTTTGGAATACTCGAGGAAAAAGATGTTGAATATCATTTTTTCAAGCAGGATATTTTTAAAAATTTACAGACATTGGTTATAGACGAGGTTTCTATGATTCGATCAGACTTAATGAATGCGATAGACCTCGCACTGCGAAAAAATACTGGAAAGAAAAATCTTCCATTTGGTGGAGTACAGGTTGTTATGTTTGGCGATCTTTATCAGTTGCCACCGGTGGTAACGAGCAGAGAAGAGCGAGATTATCTAAAAGAAACATTTGGAGGAATATATTTTTTTTATGCACCAGTTTTTAAAAAGATGAAGCTTAAGAAAATTAATTTGACCAAAATCTTTCGACAAAAGGACGATAAAAAATTTGTACAACTTTTGAATAGTATTCGTGAAAAAAAAGTATCAACACAAGATTTGAAAAATATCAACGAACGCGTAGTACCTTACAATAAGAAAAAAGAACCAGCCATAGTGTTGGCTACGGTAAATAAAACTGTAGATAATATCAATGAAGAAAAATTAGCGCAGATAAAACAAAAAGAATATACATTTCACCACACATTAACAGGAGATTTTGATGAAAAAAAGTCACCAGCTGATACTGAGCTGAAGTTAAAGAAAGGTGCTCAGATAATGATGATTAGAAATGATAACCAAATACCACGTCGTTGGGCCAACGGCACTCTTGGTACAGTCACTACATTGTCAAAAGATAGAATTGTAGTAACAATTGGGGTAGAAAAATATGAGATAGAAAAAGCAACTTGGGATGATATGGAATATGAGTATGATGAAGAGGAAAAGATAATTGATCGTTTTTCAAAAGGTTCTTTTATACAATATCCTCTCAAGCTTGCATGGGCGGTGACCATACACAAGAGTCAGGGTAAAACTTTTGATCGTGTTATTTTGGATTTGGGGCGCGGTGCGTTTACCCATGGTCAAACGTATGTTGCATTTAGTAGGTGTACCACTCTTGATGAGATTTATCTCAAACAACCTGTGAGATTTTCAGATATTATTTTGGATAGCGAAGTAAAGGAATTTCATGAATAATGTGGCTTGACATATACATTGTTTTTAAGTACCATAGATATATCATTTATGAAACATATATGGCGTATGTGGAGATGATACAAATCTAACGAGAGATCTGGCAACCAGTCAGATAACTTGGGTGGAACCCCCCGACGCACATCGGGGCCCGAGACCGTTTTTATGGTCTTTTTTTAATGTAACATATCAGGTATAATTAACATACACATAATATAAATATATGACTTTAGATAGTTTAGAACCAGTCGTTTCTTTAGCAAAACGTCGTGGTTTTATTTTTCCTGGATCAGACATCTACGGAGGGCTTGCTAATAGTTGGGACTATGGTCCTCTTGGTGCACAAATGCGCATGAATATTAAGACTGACTGGTGGAAGAAAATTGTAGAACAGCGCGCAGACATGGTTGGGCTTGATGGTGCCATCATGATGAACCCAAAAGTATGGGAAGCAAGTGGACACGTGGACACGTTTAATGATCCTTTGGTGGAATGTAAGAAATGTAACAAGCGTTTCCGAGCTGATACTATGACAGGTGAAGAAAAATGTCTCAAAGGAAAAGATCATGAACTGTCAGAACCACGCACTTTTAATCTCATGTTTCAGACAAGTCTCGGGAAGACAGGAGAAGACAAAGGAATGGTGTATCTTCGTCCCGAAACAGCTCAAGCAATGTTTGTAAATTTTAAACATGTATTAGATACAACACGCAAACGTCTGCCATTTGGTATCGCTCAGATTGGAAAAGCATTTCGTAATGAAATTACGCCAGGTAATTTCACGTTTCGTACGCTTGAATTTGAACAGATGGAAATTGAATATTTTCTTGAGGAAGAAGATTGGAAAGAATCTTTTGAGTCGTGGGCAAATTGGATGGAAGAATGGGCAGCGTCAGTTGGTATCAATCCAGACATGCTACATCGCTTAGAAGTTCCCGAGGAAGAGCTTGCACATTATTCCAAACGTACGCTCGATTTTGAATTTGATTTTCCATTTGGAACAAAAGAATTGTGGGGCCTTGCATATCGCACTGATTTTGATTTGAAAAATCATGAAAAACATTCAGGAGAATCTCTCGTATATTCTGATCCGGCTGACAATAAGAGAAAAGTAGTGCCGCATGTGGTAGAGCCAACATTTGGTGTTGATCGTACACTTCTAGCAATGCTTGTGAGTGCGTATAGTGAAGAAGAAGTAAAAGATGGTGACACACGTGTGGTAATGCAATTCAAACCACATATGGCACCATATCACATTGCGGTATTACCGTTATCAAAAAAAGAAGAGCTTTCAGGTGTAACACACGAAATTTTTGAAGATCTCATAAAGACATATCGATGTGAGTATGATGACACCGGAAGTATTGGTAAGCGTTATCGTCGTCAAGACGAAATTGGTACACCATATTGTGTTACGGTTGACTTTGACTCACTCGAGGACAAGGCAGTGACTGTACGTGACCGTGATACTATGGAACAGGAGAGGATCTCTATTGAAGAGTTAAAAAATTATTTTGAAAATAAATTTAATTAAATTTAATATTTTTGTTGCGTATGGGTGGTGTGGGATTTGGAAAAACAAGAGAAATAAATAGAACAATAGTAGAAGATGATACGCTAGATACAGAGCCCTGTACTCTTGGCGGAGCGTCTTTGTCACAAGAAGAAAGTTCACCTGATGTGTCTTCACACGAAGTAGTTACACAGGAGCACGATATCCCAACATCTATTGAAAAAGCGAAAAAGCAGAAAGAGGAATTCGAGTGTGCTTTTAAGAAAGAATTTCCAACAATGTTTGAAGGTAGAGAGAGAACGGTCTTTGATTGTATTCAGATGTTTGTGGATCAAGATGGTGCTGGTAATCATGAGTTCAAAAAAAGAGGTGAACTTACGAAAGCAGACTTGGATAGACGAGAGGAATATGAAAGTGATCTTCTTGAAATATATAAGAGTGGGAGAGGGAGAGATTATGAAGATGCACTTCTAGAATATCAAGGTATAATCCTTTGTTTGAGAGATTTAACTACTCGAAAGAAATAATCTTTAATATAACACATATGAAACCAGGTAATCCATCTATGGAGGCAATGCGTGAACAAAGGGCGTTTCGCATAGAGGCTATCGAAGGACAATTAGGTATCGTCAGGGCAAAGTTAGATACTTTGTTTAAAGATAAAGGAGGTTATGATATTAATTCTGAAGGGCTCATCTTACAAAAAGAGAGCGAAGTTGTGTTTGAGGGAGATGAGACTGAGGTTTTAAGAGAATCTCAAGAACAATTATTTTCTTTATATAGAGAACTGAATATACTCAAATCTCAAGAACAAAAATAAATTATGTACGAAACATATACATTGAATAATAAAGCACAAGTAATATTTGTCCCTGTTGAAGGTACGAAATCCGTGACCACGCTTGTTATGTATCCTGTTGGTTCACGCTATGAATCTGAAAAAATGTCCGGTGTATCACACTACGTAGAACACCTTATGTTCAAGGGGACAAAGAAGCGCCCAAACACACTCAAACTGACACGAGAAATTGATCGTCTTGGTGCACACTATAATGCGTTTACGGGGAAAGAATATACTGGTTACTATATTACGACTGATGCTGGTTATACCCAGACTGCAATTGATATTTTGTCAGACATGCTTTTTGATTCTCTCTACGATCCAAAAGAAATGGAACGTGAAAAAGGGGTAATTGTCGAAGAGATTAGAATGTACAAAGATAATCCACTCATGAACATTGATAATATTTTTGAAGATCTCATGTACGAAGGGTCTCCGCTTGGTAGAGATATTGCCGGTACTGAGAAACATGTACTTGGGTACAAGCGCAAAGATGTTCTTAATTATCGAGACAAATATTATGAACCTCAAAACATGATTATTGCAGTGGCAGGCGCGGTGGATGATAAGACAAAAGAATTAGTAAAAGAATATTTTGGCTCAAGGAAAAATAAAAAGTCATCATCAAAATCATTTAAGCCATATTGTTTTGGTTCAGAAAAAAAAGAAGACAGGATTTTGGTTGAGCACAAAGAAACAGACCAAGCGCAGCTTATGCTCGGATTTCCTGGATTTAAATATGATGACAAACGAAATGTTGTAGAAGGTGTAATGAATACTATACTTGGTGGTTCCATGAGTTCTCGTTTGTTTATTCAAATTCGTGAGCGCAGAGGCTTGGCATATATGATTCGTAGCGGATCTGATAATTTTCGTGACACCGGGTACGCATACATACGTGCAGGACTTGATGCAAAAAATATAAACAAAGCAATTAGTGTAATTAAAAAGGAAATAGAAAAGATTGTAAAAAATGGTGTGACAAAAAAAGAATTAGAAGATGCAAAAACGCATATTCGTGGATCACTCACACTGTCTCTTGAAGATTCTGGTGCACAAGCTAGTTGGTATGCGCGCCAAGTGATGTTTGTGCCGACAATTAAGACACCAGAACAAAGACTTGCAGAAATTGATAACGTGACAAATGAAGATATTAAACGTGTAGCAAAACAAATTTTCAAATGGAATAAAATGCGTATCTCTGTGATTGGAAATGTCCAAAAAGAAGATATTAAATTTTAATTAAGATCCTGATATTCGGATACCCTTAGGGCATTTCTCTCCGGGAATAATCCAGATTTACAGATATCACATCCGTAGATCTGGATTATCCGGAAATCAGTATATAAAATAGTTTTATGAAATATATATTTGGTAATTGGAAAATGTATTTAAACACACAACAGAGTATTGATCTTGCTCGTGAATTTGCACAACTCGTCCAAGATGGTGATGGGGTTGAATACGCTGTATTTCCAAACACACTTGCATTTTATGACGTAGCCGCAGAACTAAAGAACAGTCCAGTAGCAACAGGAGCGCAAAATGTTGGTTGGACACCGCAAGGTGCTTATACAGGTTCTACGTCTGCATTTATGTTTAGTGATGCTGGTGCCAAATATGCTTTGGTAGGGCACTCAGAACGACGCCATGTATTTGGAGAGACAAATGAAGATGTGAGAAAGAGGCTTGAGGCAAGTATTGATGTGGGGCTTACACCTGTGTTATGTATTGGTGAGACAAAAGAGGATCGAGATGCTGATAAGACTGAATATAGGCTCAAAAAACAGCTTTTGAAGGCATTTGAGAACCTTTCGTTGAATGGCAATCGTGTGATCGTCGCTTATGAGCCTGTATGGGCAATTGGTACAGGTGATGCTTGTGTGCCAGAAGAGGCACAACGTGTAATTAATCTTATAAAACAGGAGATCAAACAGTATGTAGATACAGATGTTCCTGTGCTGTATGGAGGTAGCGTTTCTGCTGACAATGTGGTATCATATGTTTCGCTTCCAGATATCGACGGTGTGTTGGTTGGTGGAGCATCTAGCAAGGCTGAATCATTTATGACATTAATTAATAATGCGATTTCTGCATAGTGTATGACGGTTATACTACCATTTATACTTATCGCGGTTTCACTTGGAGTGATTATCGTTATTATTGTACGCAAATATCCACAATTATTGTTGCTTGATATTGATTCCCTTCCTGAAATCCAACAATCAAGGAAAAAAGATATCATTATAAAAAAACGTGCTGAAAAAGAAAGTAAACACTTGTATACCAAACTTTTTGAATCACTAAAACCAGCAATACAAAAATTAAAAGATATACAGCTTTTGTTTCGTAAGTTTGTCGGTCGTATTGAGCGAAAATCTGCAATGGAGGATGGTAAGCGTGCAAAATCTGGAAGTCAAGAATATAAAAAACAAAAAGAAAAAGAATCTCTCACTCTTGTCCAGGATGCATCTCAAGATGTAGATCAGGATGATTTTGCTACAGCTGAGAAGAAGTATCTGGCAGCACTCAAGGCAGATGCTAAGAATAAGGATGCGTACAAAGGTTTGGCCCATGTTTATTATCAGCAAGGTCAAAAACAAGAAGCAAAAGAGACATATAAATTTATATTACAACTTGATGATAATGATGAAGAGACTCATTTGAAACTTGGAGAAATGGCGGAAGAAGAAGGAGATATTCAGGAAGCTGTGGAATGTTATCAACAGGCAGTGATTCTCAACCCTCACAATCCACAACGGTTTGTTAAGATCTATGATCTGTTATTTGGGATAGAACAGTATGAGACGGCACTTGAGGCCATAGAGCAGGCTCTGGAGCTTGAGCCTCAAAATCCCAAATATCTTGACAATTTCGTAGAAACGAGTATAATAATCGGGCGTAAAGATCTCGCAGAAGAGGGAATACAGCGTTTACGTATGATAAATCCAGAAAATCAGAAGCTCCAGACGTTTAAACAGCGTATTGAGGAACTGTAAAAATTTATGCCAACTTAGCTCAGCTGGTTAGAGCAACTGTTTTGTAAACAGTAGGTCCGGGGTTCGAATCCCCGAGTTGGCTCGAAGAGAGTTTGAAAGTTTATAAAGTAAAAAGTTAAAAGAATTCCTTTTAAACTTTCTGACTTTAGAAACTTTAAGAACTGTTTCACGGGTCGGTTCCCGAGCGGTCAAAGGGGGCAGACTGTAAATCTGCTGGCTCCGCCTTCGAAGGTTCGAATCCTTCCCGGCCCACAAAATCCTTGTGTGAAATACATGAGGATTTTTTTATTGTTTAGATGTTTTTTTTAAGGTATACTTTCTTTGAATATAGTTTTTAAAGTTTCTAAAGTTGAAAAGTTCATAAAGAGTAAAATGTGTATGGAACTTTTAACTTTATGAACTTTATAACTTTTTACTTGTGTTATGACAAAACAAACAAAAATTGTATGTACCATAGGTCCAGCATGTGAAACCGTGGAGACGCTCGAAAAAATGGTGAAAGCGGGGATGAATGTTGCACGATTGAATTTTTCTCATGGTTCATACGAGCACCATAAAAAACTTATAGCCAATATTCGTGAAGTAGAAAAACGTACAGGCGAACCTGTCGCAATTGTGCAGGATTTGCAAGGACCAAAAATTCGTATTGGGGATTTGGGTGAAAAGGGTATCAAGCTTATACCGGGTGAAGATATATATTTTTCTACTGACATGACCGATAGGCAATCTATTCCTATTCAGTATGAACACTTGCATGAATATATAAAACGCGGCGAGAAGATGTTGCTCGACGATGGAAAAATGGAAGTAAAAATTTTGGATGTAGAAGGAAAGAAAATAAGAACAAAAATTATCGTAGGTGGTCTGTTGCTCGCGCACAAGGGAATCAATATTCCCGAATCCGATTTGTCTCAAATGCAAGTGCTTACATCAAAAGACAAAAGTGATGTGCGCTTTGGTGTGGAAAATGGTGTGGATATGATTGCGTTGTCCTTTGTCATGAAGCCAGATGATATTTTGGATCTACGTTTTCATGTAAAACAAGTGGAATCAGAATTAGATATTGTAGGCAATCAGCCAATTCGACTTATTGCTAAAATAGAAAAACCAGAAGCAGTAGAACGTATGGAGGAGATTGTTCAGGTGGTAGATGGAATCATGGTGGCTCGTGGAGATCTAGGACTTGAGATCCCAGCCGAAGAAGTTCCTCTTGTGCAGAAAAAACTAATTGACACAGCGATGGAAGCTGGAAAGCCAGTGATTGTTGCTACGCAGATGCTTGATTCTATGCAGCATAATCCACGTCCAACGCGTGCTGAGGTGTCTGATGTATCAAATGCCGTTATTGATCATACTGATGCAGTCATGCTTTCCAATGAGACGGCAGCAGGGGAATATCCTGTTGAGACTGTCGCAACTATGGCACGAATCATTGCAGAGACTGAAAAATCTCATTATGATGATTTGCCATTTCGAGAACCAAAGACAAAGATTCACAAGATCGACGATACTATTAGTGGATTGTCTCGAGTCATGGCAGAAAAGATTGGTGCAAAACTTATTTTGGCTGCTTCCATCTCTGGTGAAACAGGCCGACTCATTTCTCGTTATCGTCCCGAGTTTCCTATTGTTGTTGCGACAAGTACAGATCGTGTGCAACGTCAATTGAATTTATCATGGGGTGTACGACCGTTTATCCTCATGCCGTGTAATTCTATTGAAGAGCTTGTGGATCGTGCAGTGATACATCTAAAAAAAGAAGATTTGGTCAAAATTAATGACAAAATTATTGTGGTAGCAGGGGAGCCAGTCGGACATGCAGGACATGTGAATTTATTGGAAGTTAGAGAAGTAAAGTAGTGCGTAGTAGGGGGTGTGCCTGCCCGTCCGAAGCCTCGGCGTAGGAGGGTGAATATGCTTGAGGTGAGAGAGGTGGGGTAAATAATATTTTAAACAAAAAAACATCGCCTGTATGGCGGTGTTTTTAATTATACTAACTTCGCTCTGTTTGGACTCATTATCTTCGTCTTTTAACAAAGCTAATGAATCGGGCGGGAGCGAAGGTAGCATGGTTGTGAGTAGCAGTCGCGCCGTCCGCTAGTTCACGGTGTGGTCGTCGCGCCACCTGGCACAGATGTCGTCCGGGTACTTCCACGTACCGTCGTCTCGGGTGTCGAGACAGTGGATCATCGGATCTTCCTGTGAGGTAGAGATGTTGTAGGATGTGCCATCTGGTGTGATGATGATGACCGTCGAGGTGATCGGCTTGTCACCTTCATGTTTCCAGTCAGTCGGTCCACGATACGGGCGAGGGGAGATGTCGAGGTGGGTGTTTTCATCGCAGTTCTTACCCTCGATGTAGAAGCAGCGACCGTATTCCGGGATGGGATAGATGCCGTGAAACTCTATGTGACAGACCGCGTGCGTGATGCACTCGTGAGGAAGTTCCTCACCGAGACAGTCACTCACGGTGGCGCACTCGTAGTTGTCGTAGTCTGGCGCGGGGAGCTCCGACGCTTCGATCGAATCGACGTAGATGAACGAGTCGACTTCGATTTCACCCACGAGAACCCACTCGTAGATGGATCCGTCCGGCGTCCAGAAGGGGCCGTCGAGCCAGATGACTTCATCACGCTTGGGTTGTGCCGCCATCGTGGCGGCCTTGTCCAGCGTCTTCATCTTATCCGTCGAGTCCTGCTGCTCGGCTTCCAGGGACGCGCCGAATCCGATCGCGATCGACGCGAACAGGACGAGGGTCATCATAGGGACGTTGACGATGGTTCTGATGCTGGCCGCTCGGTTGCTCATTTTCGAGCTCCTCATTGTGTCCGTGGGCTTTTTCGAGCCCTGTTGCGATTCTTATCTTCCGAGACTGCAGGTGCCACAGTGCTTGCCGCAGTATCCTCCGCCCTGGCAAATGCCACGAGGTTCTTTGGGAGGTAGTGGCGGAAGGTCCTTGAACCTTTCTTCCATCGGAAGCAGCGGAGCTTTCTCCTGGTCTCCTTCCGGAACTGCGATTTCTTCTGGGTCTGTGGTATGACGAGAGGTCATCGGTGACTCCTCTATGCTGGAGAGTACGTTAATCATTTTTTACCAAAAAAACGGTATTTTGTCAATGTTATGTAAGAATAGTGGGACGTTTTGATTCCCGATTATTTTATGGTATACTTATGACCACTATTTCTAACCTTATTTTATGGTTGCAAAGGGGGCGAAAAAATCTCGAAAAGACAAACATATTTTGTGGTTCAAAGAAATCGGCATCAAGGATGTTCCACTTGTTGGTGGAAAGAATGCAAGTCTTGGAGAGATGTATAACACGGTTACAAAAAAAGGCATCAATGTCCCAAATGGTTTTGCAGTTACCGCTGCGGCATATTGGGATTTTTTGGATAAAACAAATCTGAAAGCAAAGATAAAAAAAGAATTAAAAGATCTCGATGTAACAAATGTTCGTGAGCTTGCACGTGTAGGAAAAAAAGTTCGCAACATGGTTCTTGCAGCAAAATTTCCTGCACATTTGGAAAAGGAAGTGGAAAAAGCATATGCAGAATTATCTAAACTAGAAAAAACAAAAAATATCGCAGTTGCTGTGCGATCTAGTGCAACTGCAGAAGATTTGCCTGATGCGAGTTTTGCTGGTCAGCAAGAAACATATTTGAATATAAAAGGCGTCAAGTCACTTCAGACTGCAGTAAAAAAGTGTGTCGCGTCGCTCTTTACGAATCGCGCCATCTCATATCGTGAGACAAAAGGATTTGACCATCTCACTGTTGCCCTGTCAGTTACGGTTCAGGTGATGGTTCGTTCAGATGTGGGTTCTTCTGGAGTACTCTTTACACTCGATACAGAATCAGGTTTTCCTGGAGTGGTACTCATCAATTCATCCTACGGTCTTGGAGAATACGTGGTAAAGGGTCGGGTAACACCAGATCAATTTTATGTTTTCAAAGAAGGAATAAAACAAGGCAAAAAATCTATTATTAGTAAAATTATTGGTTCAAAAGAAGTAAAACTTGTATATGGAGCCACTAGTGGTACGAAGCAACTTGCAGTAAAGAAAGCTGATCAAAATAAATTTTCTATTACACCAGATGAGGTTATTAAATTGACGAAATGGGGAATGCAGATTGAAGAGCACTATAAACGACCTCAAGATATTGAATGGGCAAAAGATGGTAAGACAGGAAAGCTCTATATTGTCCAAGCTCGACCTGAGACAGTAAAATCTCATACAAATAAATCGGTGATTGAGACATATATTCTCAAGAAAAAGGGTAAACAAGCACTTACCGGTATTTCAGTAGGACAAAAGATTGGTGCAGGAAAAGTTCGTGTGATTGACAATCCAAAGCAGATGAAAC
This sequence comes from Candidatus Parcubacteria bacterium, assembly GCA_002869205.1. GTDB lineage: Bacteria > Patescibacteriota > Patescibacteriia > Magasanikbacterales > UBA922 > BM521. Next base: position 58,318 of record PKTJ01000066.1, read on the forward strand.
AGTTCAAAAAAGGCGAAGTGCTCGTGACTCGTATCACTGATCCAGACTGGGAACCAATCATGCGTATTGCAAGTGCTATTGTCACAGAGCAGGGTGGTAAGACAAGTCATGCTGCTATTGTAAGTCGTGAGCTTGGTGTGCCATGTGTTGTTGGTGCGCGTGCTGCACGCAAGACTTTGAAAACAGGGAAACAGGTTACCGTGAGTTGTGCTGAGGGCGATGAGGGTATTATTTATAATGGTATTCTTCCGTTTGAAGTCAAGAAAACTGAAATTAAAAAAGTAGAAAAAACAAAAACAAAAATCATGATGAATGTTGGTGATCCTGACAATGCATTTAGTTTGTCATTTTTACCAAATAATGGCGTAGGTCTGGCACGTGAAGAATTTATTTTTTCCAATTTTATCCGTATTCATCCACTTGCGCTCGTTCACTACAATAAGCTCAAGGATAAGAAAGCCAAGAAAAAGATTGCTGAGATGACAAAAGGGTATAAGAAAAAGACTGACTATGCAGTAGATAAGCTTGCGGAAGGTATTGCACGAATTGCAACAGCATTTTATCCAAATGAAGTAATTGTTCGCTTGTCTGACTTCAAAACAAATGAATATGCAACACTTCTTGGTGGAAAAGAATTTGAACCAAAAGAAGAAAACCCAATGATTGGATGGCGTGGGGCAAGTCGTTATTATTCAAAAGAATATAAGCCAGGATTTAAGATTGAGTGTGAAGCACTCAAGAAAGTTCGTAATGAATGGGGTCTGACCAATGTGATTACTATGGTGCCATTTTGTCGTACACCAGAAGAAGGAAAAAACGTGCTCAAGACTATGGCAGACTTTGGGCTCAAACAAGGTGAGAATGACCTCAAAGTATACGTAATGTGTGAAATCCCAAGTAATGTTATCTTGGCAGAAGAGTTTGCAAAATTATTTGACGGATTTAGTATTGGGTCAAATGATTTGACTCAGCTTACTTTGGGTGTTGATCGTGATTCATCTCTAGTGAGTCATGTGTATAGTGAAAAAAATAAGGCAGTAACTAAATTGATTCGTGATGTGATTCGTGTTGCCCACAAACATAAGCGAAAAGTAGGTATTTGTGGACAAGCTCCGAGTGATTATCCTGAATTTGCAGAGTTTTTGGTACGTGAAGGTATTGATAGTATTTCTCTTAATCCTGATACCGTTGTTTCTACGCGTGAACGTATTGCCTATGTAGAAAAAACTCTAGGAAAGAAAGGTAAGAAGACACACAAATCATATCTTGGTCTTGTTGCCGGTCTTGCTGTCCTTTCTGCTAGTCTGATGATGGTGGGTGGTGGCTGTGATTCAATTCGAGGTGATTTACCAACCCCTCATACCGACCTCATCGATATGAGCCCTGCAGAGATTCGTGAACGTGTAGAGAAAAAATTAAATGAAACACAGGAATTAGAAAAACAAAAACCAACACAAGAATTAAAAGTAAATAGTTTTGAACATTTTTCAATCAAATATCCACAAGAATGGTCTGTAGAAAATTGGAATGGTGGTGTCACGATGAGAAATAATGAGACAGGGGAGTATGTGAGTTTGTTTGATCAGCTTGTTGGTCACCCTGTGGCAGAAGGTGTGAAGGAGATTGTTACAGTTGGTGGAAAAGATGCAACGAGGTATGTAGAAGATTATAAGGGTGACGATACAGAGTCAGCATCATTTACCGTAGTTGAGATTGATATGGAAGGATATGTTTTTGAAATCAACAGCAATGCAGATAATTTTGATGATATCTTAGACACGTTGGTATTTGTCTCAGAAGATTCGCCAGACAGACCACTAACACACTGGGATGTGAGAGAGAAGCGTGTGTGTATACAGATGATCACCTATGCTCGCCAAGGAAGTGAGGGTATGTGTGAAGTATTTCCTACACCGTGTGACGTACCTGATGGGTGGAATGTCTGTGACGCAACAGACCTAGAATAAATAAGACTACAGAGCCTCACAGAGGCTCTTTTATATAATGCATATGATGTTATCTCAAAAAGAAAAATTATTTTTAATACCTCTTGGGCTTGTTGCTATTGTGGTAGCTGCGGTTGGTGGGTATGTTATTTCTGAAGTGGGTTTTTCTGGAGGTGGTGAGGAAAGACAAATAGTTTCATATAGTGAAGAATCACCTGATCAAGATGAAAATAAGATCGATACTAAAGTGGAGGATCAGATGATTTCGTGTGTCATGGTAGACAAAAGTTTGGATATTGTTCCAGACGAAGGTCTGGGTGTGTATTACAAGACACGCTTGTTTCCTGTAGAGACAAATGTTAGGCATGATATTTTTGTAAATGATTCAGCAATTATTGCGTTTAAACATTTTAATGGAGGAGGGGACCCCTATAATTATGATGAGGAAAAGTGGAGTAAGTTTGCTGGACAAGGACCTTCTTATTTTGTCGAAATGCTAGATTTTTCTGCACCTAGGAATGTTTCTGTTATCCCAACTTTTTCTATTCCTCATGAGGTTATTACCAATGACAATTTTATGGGTAATATCACAAATGTGAGTTATGGTGATAGTTGGTTTATTTTCTCTCGGGGGTTTGCAGCGTTTACTGGTTCGGTGGTGGATCAGAGATTGACAGAGGTTGCCTATGATCGTAAGTTTCGAGAGATTGTTATTCCAGAAGAATACACTGCTGATCCAGAATTTCGTTCTGGTCCGGTTCATGGTTTTACTGTTAATAATAATACGTCAACCATAGGAGACATGCTTGGTCTTTTGCGTGATGATACCATTGTGTTTTCTTTGCAAAAAAATACTAGTACATATATTGGTTATGAAATAAAAAATGACTCATGGATAGAAGTTTCTGTAGATGAGATATATGATGTTGATATGACAGTCTATGAAGAGGTTGGTGGACCACGTATATACAAACCCCTTGATCTTATCAAGGAGTATGGTTGTTTTGCACTTCCAACACCGCGTGGTGATATGGTTTTTACGTCGCATGAGCTTGGTAATCTGAATGACGAGATGGATGTGTGGTTTGCTCGATAGGAATATAACATAATATCAAAAAATGATCCGGAGAGGGTCATTTTTTATTTGCTTTTTATTTTTGGTCGTGTTAGGTTTTATATATTGTCAACAATGTTCTCCACCAGATGAGGTCTGATATGAGCATCAGGTTTACGTGTGAAGTCGAGACGCCTGACGGTGTCGTGCGATTCGTTCTTGATTCGTGGCGTTCTTCGTCGGAGGATGATCGAACCATCGAGCCGGAGTTCTATGTGGATTACTGTGCGGATGGTCAGATCCCGCAGGGTCCTCATCACGAGGTCGAGATCCTCGAGCCGGCGAAGATCGGTGGTCACGAGCACGAAGAAGTCATCCACTATCACATCAATCGTGGTGGTGGGCAGTTCGTGTGCTGGACCGGTTCTCTGCCGTCGCTCAGTGCGGTCAGTACCATGCTTCGCGTGTGGTGTGCTGGGACTGCCTTCACCATGGCGACTGGTAAGGACTTCACGGTCGAGTTCGAGGGTGATTTCGATCAGATCGTACGCGGCCTTTCTGAGGCCGGATACAAGGTAGTTCTGTGTCGTAACGACCTGCAGCAGTTCGAAATTAGTATGACGTTTTCTCATAACGTGACATGGTCTGCTTTCAGCTCACCGCTGGTCAAGGAGATCGTGGCGCGGCTGCCGCGTGAGCAAGAAGACGTCTTGCGTGCAGTAGTAGAACACTTGCGTTCTCGCACACCACACGAGAACGGCGCGATCGAAGACAGTCTCATGGTTGCCTGGGGTGTGTTCTGTCAGAGGCTTCGGGGTAATTTGGACCTCAGCGAGCCTATCGCGACGCCATTGGCGATCGGTGATCTGAGCGGGTGGGTTCTGTGGGCTGAAGAAAGCGCCAACATGTGCTGAAGGGAGGGTGTTGTGGCACGTTCACCACCAAGGGGAAGCCCTGACTGATCGCACCGAACAGTCGGGGACAGTCAAAAACAGTCTAGTTTATAGACTGTTTTTTTGTGTTTTTACCCTTGACATAAGGGTTTTTTTGTGATACAACTCGAGCAGGTTTGAGAAAGCGAAACCAGGAAACAACAGGAGTGACATCATGTCGCATAAGAATAGTTCGCGTTCGTTCATGCAGAACCTCGGTACGTACCGTGTGCAGCGTAGAATCTTCATTTTTTCGACACTTATCTCTCTGATCGTGATGTGTTCACTGCGTTCGGATAGCAGCGACGACCAAGAACAAGAGGTCGCTGTGTCAGCCACTCCTGTCATCGTGCCGACGCAGTCCGGTCGTCCGGCGATTCCTGGACCGCTCGAGATTCCGAGCGATGAATTCAGGAAGTGGTCGGCCAAAGAGCTTGATCGAATCGTGCGTACACACCCGAGTGAATTGATCTCTCGAGATCTGCTCGGACATGTCGAGGCACGTCCTCGCCGAGTTCATCCGAGTTTCGCTCTCGTCGAGACACCGGTACCACGCATGGCACAAGCGTTTTGCGATCTTCTGCCAAGCAGTGGAACTCGCGTGGGCTTCACCATCTTTCCGAGACTGTTCTTTGCAGACAATGTCTCGGATGTGGATCGTTACACCGCGCTTTACCATGAGTATGACCATATCGCCGAGATGCTGGCAGACCCATCCCTGTGTCCGTTTTTCTCAGAGACATGGGTCGGCACGTCTCTCGAGGTCCGTAGGTTTTTTGACCTCGAGATGCAGGCCTACAGCGCGGCATGTGAATTCGAGATCGTACATGAGCTTGTGGACCGGGCGCACCAGTCGGGCTGTCGCATATATCGCGATCAGGGTCCGGAGACTTATCTGAGGCTCACCTCTACACGTCTCGAAGCTATGCCGATCTTCGCGCCGTACCGGAACAAGCTTCTGGGATGGGCGCGTGAGTACATCGAACATAATCGTTAGGCTGAGGAGGTGCCTCAAGAACCCGACGCCCAAAGCGTCTGGCTGGTCCCGCAGGGATCATTCAGCGAGCGTGCATCGGGATCAGTCAAAAACAGCTTTTTCTAAAAGGCTGTTTTTGTTTTGACCCACTCACAAAAACATGTTAAAATAATCCACCTGTGATAAGGCGCGTGAGCGTTTTGTCACGGTTTTTTGTAATGTTGAGACAGAGGAGTGGGTTTGATAGCTTTGTTTGTGTCGGGATTGGCCCGTCGCTGGCAAGGTGTCTAACTCACTTTTCGAGGTAGTCCATGCGCGTTTGTAGCTTGTTCTCGATCCTGGTTCTCAGTGTCTCTTTCTCCTTCCTCGCTGCGTGCAACGATGATTCGTCTGGCGGCAGCGGTACGGTGGAGGAGACTGAGTACATCTCCTGCAATCCGGCTATGGGAGGTGACTGCCCGGATGGATCCTCGTGCGCTCGTCTCGAAGGCGATGCGCACACGCTCTCGGTATGCGTCCAGGACGAGCACGTGCCCTGTGTCGCCGACTTCGAGTGCGATGGCGGGCAGTGTATCTCCGTCCAGGGTCTTCAGCAGACCATCTGCACTCAGTCCTTGGCTGAAGATATCGGCTGTCCGTTCTACGGCTTTGATGAGCTCGAGTACGAGGTGAAGGTCGGGAACGAGACGTTCTACTTGCTCACCGAGTATGTCTCGGAATCGTGTGAGCTGTCCATGAGGCTGAAGTCCGACCTTAGCAACATGGCCTGGCATTACGTCTTGTACGTCGATGAGGATGACAGCCTCCGTGGCGTCGTCGGCAATGGCGCCCAGGTCGAAGTCCTTCACCTCAGCTTGGGCTGGATCCAGGTTCGTGAGACCGATCCGGACGGCGGCGCCGACCCGATCGAATACACCTTCTTCCTCGTACCGTAGCCCAGCTTCGGTGGCTGAGGATCTTAACATTCGCAACCGCGTCCGCGACACCCTCCTTGGGAGTCGCGGGCGCTTGGAGTTTTTGTGTGATACACAAACTGATGAGTCCTTGTAGGACGAAACTCTAAAAATTAAAAAACAGTAGTAATAGGTCGTGACTTGTTACTACTGTTTTTTAATTTGCAAGTAAATCTTTTATTTGTTCAATATGCTTTTCTGTTTCTTCTTCACCATTTTTTACCAACTCACTTCCTATTTTTTTTGTAAAGTATTGACTAAGGCTGGTCGCACCAATTGCAGGTGTGTAAGGTTCTAGGAGTATATCAGTTTGTTGTGTGGAATGTTTGGTCAGTTGATATCTCATAATGTTAAATGCACGCGTTCCTGTGCGAGAGAGGGAGAGTTTTTTTGTATTAAATTCTGCATTTTTTATAAAATTATCAAGAGAGACAGATATTACTATGTCGGCTCCCATTTGTCGCACAGTTTCATCAGGAACGGGATTGGATATGCCTCCATCTACGAGCAACATTTCTTCGTGTTTGACTGGTGCAAAAACACTTGGGATAGCCATGCTTGCACGAACTGCGGTAGATAGTTTTCCTTGTGTCAAAATAATTTCTTTTCCAGACACGAGATCGGTTGTGGCAATAGACAAAGGGATATTGGTATCAGAAAATGACAACCCCTCAAACCATTCATCAAGTAGTTTTTCAATTTTACTTCCTTTTACAATTCCACCTTTGAGTGTGGGCTCGATCGTGGATAGGAGTTTTTCTTTTTGTTTGTGTACAGTCATCTCTTCAAGTCGTTCAATATCTTGAAAAAGTGCGTAGTGTGCACCAACCCACGCACCGATACTACAGCCAGAGATATAATCGATTGGCACGTTGTGTTTGAGGAGTGTTTTGATAACGCCTACATGTGCAAGTCCGCGAATACCACCACTTCCAAGCGCAAGTCCTATTTTTTTAGTTTTTTTCATAGGGTTCTATTATAGAACACTCAAAAAAATAAAACCACCCTATTAGAGTGATTTTTTACTTTTATTTTCAGATCTGGTGAGTAAAAAATATGTTTGACCTTTATATATTATCATGATAAGTTAGCTTTAATCCCGACGCGGGGAGGTTTTTATGGTGAGAGTGCTTTGTGTGGTCTTCACACTCGTCAGTCTCGGCTGCAACGTGTCGTCTTCTCACGATGAGGGTATCAGCGACCAAAGCACGGTCGAGAAGTGTGAGAATCATCGTCTGGTCTGCGACGTGGAGGCGTCGTTCGACATGCTCACCATAGCGGAAATTTTGGTGGGCGACATTGATTACGTTGATTTGATCTTCATCGAGTATCGTGAGCTCGAGGATGGTCGGTCCACGGAGAAGGAGGTATACAATACCATCCTCGATGTAGCGTACTTCGCCGATTACGATGAGATGGGATCCTACGTCGATGTCGACGGAGATGAGATCACCATCTACCGCTACACGTTCGATAACCTCGACACGGAAGCCATCAACGGCTTCTTTTGCGGCGAGGAGCTTTTCCCGGAGTACCGCATCGAGTGGGACTTCTGGTCCGAGGAGGACTCCTACGTCAAGGAGCCACGCTCTGTCGCGTGGTATATCATCTTGGAGCATCAGGTCTGCCGACTCGTCTGTAAGGACGAGTAGTAGACTGGCTGTCGGATTCGCGTCGGGAACAGTCAAAAGCAGCTTTAAAAAAGCTGTTTTTTTGTGGAGAAAGACATGCTTGGTATGAACTCCGTGTGTTTGACAACAGACGTGAATCAACCATATACTACGACCTGAACACGTGGTATTATTATTTTTGTTTTATGCATATTTGGAAAATTTTATTATTAACTATTATCATACTTTTTGTATCAGGATGTAGCCATCAAGAAATGATGGTGGTAGAAAAAAACAATTCATATATAAATGAACATCTTGGGGTTTATTTTAATTACCCAATAGATTGGGAAGTAATAGATAGCGAGTCTCATTCCAAAGTTATTGTACTGTCACCAGGTCACGGTACCAGAGTTGTTATTCCCAGTGAAAGTTTTGAAGAATTTGAAAATCGTAATAGTGAGTATATTCGGATTAATTATATTACAAAAGTGTCGGATGATAGAAAATATCCTACAGGCGGTAGTAAAAAACATCTAGTCGAGGGATACGTAGGTCATGAGGGTTGGCATTATATCATTAAGATTGATGATGATTATATTAATATAACAACAGAGGAGTTTGATTTATGGAATGAAGAATATGATGAACAAAAAGAGATTTTTCGAGACAAGCTTGATATGATATTAGATTCACTTTCTTTTTAATTGGTTTTTATGAATATTTGGAAAATAATTTTGGTCAGCTTTGTAATAACACTTACCATAAACTTAATACCCATTAAACGTAATTTTCGAGTTAGCATGGAATGTCCGGTAGAAAATAAGGAATCGTGTTTTATGGATCTTGTTACATATGGTTTTCCTATAGCTAATCTAGAACCAAATATTTGGAATTTTCCAGCTTATCAGATCGATTGGAGAAGTCCGATAATATATGTTATCGCAACAATACTATTTATTCCAAATTGGATTATATATTTAATTTTATTAAAATTGATTGTCATGGTTCAAAACAGAAGAAATAACAATTAATAACATTTCGTGAGTATTGTTAATACTACAAAACAAAACCACCCTATTAGAGTGATTTTATTTTTGCGGACCGGGGACTCTCACGCCGCCTCTTCGGGCTTCTGTGAAAACCTTCGGGTTTTCCCAACCTTTCCTCAGCAAGTGAAACCTATCGGTTTCACCCTTCCCTTTGTTCGAGCCCTCTTACCGTACCACAAAAATAAAACAGCCCCTTTCAGGGACTATTTTATTTTTGCGGACCGGACGGGGCTCGAACCCGCAACTTCCGCCGTGACAGGGCGGTGCTCTAGCCAGTTGAACTACCGGTCCATGTAAGCCGAGAAGATTATACCATAGCCAAAGAGAAGGCTCAAGTATTATTTCTTAACAGCTGGTTTTTTAGCGGCTGGTTTTTTGTCAGCTGCCTGTGCTTTTGCAAGACGTTTTTGTTTCTTTTTGTCACGTCTAATTTTAGCTTTTTCACGCTCAATTTTGAATTTTGCGTTTGATACTTTTCTTGTTCCCATATATCTGTTTGTTAAGTACGGAGGATATGATACTAAATATATATAAAAATGTCAACCTTTCTTTCCTGTATAGTCAAAATAACCGACTTTTTGCTTGAGATCTTTGAGTCGAGAGTAAAATCCGCTCGTATGGATAGAATTTAGCTTCAGTTTGCAAAAATCATAGTGGTGGACCCATTCATGCAAAAGGGTATCAAGAAAGGTCTTAGGGGCCAAAATTTGCCCTCGTACAGCTGTTCTATTGTTGATATAGATATACTTTGTGCCGGGTTTGTAATATCCGTATTGTCGGGCAACGACACGTCCTTTGTATTTTTTGTGATATTGCTTGGCTTTGGATATCTTTAGTCTGACAATATCTATGTGCGCCAAATCTGCCAGCTCATCGAGGAGTTCGTCGCTATATCTCTGACGTAACTCTTCTGACTTTGACCTCAGAATTTTCTTGGTAATAAGTTTGGCAGATTTTGAAATAGGGAAGTCGATCGCCTCAATCGAATTACTGCGGTTGTAGTTGAGTTTTCTAGACAAAAGTTTCAAGTTCATAAAGTTGTGATGTATTCTAGGAAGTGAGAATAGTATACTAAAAAACGCTACAACTTTCTACTTTTCACTTTTACCTTTTATCTAACAAAAAAGACCCTGATAGTGTCCGGCGCGGCATGAGAACGAAGGAGGGGGCGTTCCCGCCATCGCCAAACACTATGAGAGTCCTTTTACTAGGGTGGTAGAACATAATATCATATTTTTGTGTTTTTGTCAAGCAGGTCATTTCGTGTAATTGTGGAAAATTGAAAATGCCTTATTTAAGCTATTTTTCTTATTTTTTTAATTGTATTTTTTTTATATCTATGATATTCTTGGTCATATAATATTTATTTATTTTACTATGATCGAAACATTGCAGGCTCAGATATTTTGGAATAATACTGCTTGGGATTATCTCGTAGCATTTGGGGTATTTGTATTACTTTTGTTAATGCTCAAGATTTTTCAGGTTATTATTCTTAAAAAATTGAGAACACTAGCCAAGAAAACCCGAACAAATTTAGATGATGCGTTTATAGATTATATAAGTTCAATCAAGCCGCCAGTTTACCTACTCGTCTCGTTGTGGGTGGGTGCACAACTTATCATTCTCCCAGATTATATACAAAAAGCAATCATGTTTTTCTTTGTTATTGTCTTGGTTTACGAGGTAGTTCGTGCTATGGAGAAAGTCGTGGTCTATGGTATTGAATCTTACGGAAGAAAGAAAAGCGCTGAATATGACCCAAGACAAAATGCATCAATGGTTCATCTAAGTAAACTCATTGTGAGGATTACGCTTTGGAGTATAGGACTTTTGATGATTCTTTCAAATCTTGGTGTAAACATATCGTCATTGGTAGCAAGTCTCGGGATCGGTGGTATCGCGATTGCTCTTGCTGTTCAAAATGTTTTAGGAGATGTATTTAGTTCATTTTCAATTTATTTGGACAAACCATTTGAAGTCGGAGATTTTATTACTATTGGGACTGATAGTGGTACAGTTGAAAAAATCGGTCTCAAAACTACTCGCATAAAGACGATGCGTGGCGAAGAGCTTGTTGTTCCAAATAAAGAATTGACGAGTACACGGGTACAAAATTTTAAGAAGCTTGATAAGCGTAGAGATGTCATCGAGATTGGTGTTACGTATGACACGAGTTATGATAAGCTTGAAAAAATCCCTACAATGGTAGAAGAGGTTATTTCTTCTGTCGCAGGTGTTGATTTTGATCGTTGCCATTTTTCTAAGTATGCTGATTCAAGTCTCAATTTTGAGATTGTGTATTTTGTAGGAACATCGGCGTACGCAGAGTTCATGGATGCAAAACAACAGATAAACTTAAACCTGTTCAAACGATTTGCAGAAGAGAAGATTGAATTTGCTTATCCTACACAAACACTCTTTGTGAATAAAGCATAGTATAAACATTGACAAGAAAAGCGAAATTATATATAATGATTTCGCTTTAAAAGCACGCCTAGCTCAGTTGGTTAGAGCACCTCGTTTACACCGAGGGGGTCAGGGGTTCGAATCCCTTGGCGTGCACTACGAGAATCCCGATAGTATCGGGATTCTGTATATGCCGACATAGCTCAGTTGGTAGAGCGCATCCATGGTAAGGATGAGGTCTCCGGTTCAAACCCGGATGTCGGCTCTGAAAACCGTTTTTTTAAGCGGTTTTTTATATTCAGATTTTTTTAATACTTTTATTTAAGGTGGATTTCTTATATAATGCTAACCATTAAATAAGATTATGAAAAATAAATTTTTATTTTGCCTCATTTTGATAGCTATTTCTTTGGTCTTGTATTCTCCCACAGTAACCATTGGTTTTTTGTCCGATGATTGGGGGTATGTATATTTGGCTGACAGAACAAACATAACAGAGTCTGTTTCTTTTCTATGGTCTCCTGACAAGTGGGGTAATGGTTTGGGTAATTATCGGCCAATGCAGTCCATTATGACTGTGTTAATGTGGAAACTCAATCCTGCATTGATCCATTTATTTACCATTGTTTTGCATGGAATTGTCTCATCTTTGGTGGGCTATTTATCTTTTGTTTTGTTTCAGAAAAAAAGTATTAGTGTTATTTCTAGTTTAGTATTTTTGTTTTTTCCTCTCAATACAGAGGTCGTTGTCTGGCTTGCTTCATGGAATACACTTTTGGCTACGATACCTTTGTTGTTGGCTTTAATTATTTATACCAAGAAACAACCTGAAATAGTGAGAGAATATGCGTTGGTAGGGTTTTTCTTTTCCTTATCTCTACTTGCGAAGGAGCATGCATTAGTATTTCCATTTTTTATTATTGGTATAGACCTTTTGAAAAAAAGAAGAATTTCATATAAAAATATCCTAGTATATATAAGTATTGTAGCGCTGTATTTTTTTGCACGAGTAAGTGTTCTTGGAAAAATGGGTGGATACAATGGCTCTGATATGAATTCACGCCATTTTGAAATATCTGTCCAAAGTATATTGTTATATATGAAATTGCCTTTAGCTTATGTATACAATTTCTTTAATAGTGGCGTGGTCCCCAAAGGTATGGTTATCTTTGCTCGGGTGACTAGTTTTTTGTTGGTGGCGGGTGTATTGATGAAGTCTTTTTATAAAAGAAAGGATTATTTAGATAATTTTAAAAAACTTATTATCCTCGGTTTGTTGATATACGTAGGACATGCAATAGGTTGGAATTTGTTTGTCCCTCTAGATGTGCATAACACGCATGCGAGACTGTTGTATGTTGCGACGGTATGGTTTGCGATCCTCCTGGGAGTGATGTATGAATGGGTGCGAGCAACTCCGATAAGATATATTTTTTTTATATATATAATTTTACTACCGATTTTAACCATATATCAATATAGTCCTTGGGTTGTGGCTGGTAAAAAAAGTCAGAAAATCATTGATCAGGTAAAGATAGAGGCGTCTGGTAATCCTGAAAATTTTGTGTTTGAAAATTTACCAGATCAACACAAAGGGGCTTTTGTATTTAGAAATGGTATTGAATTTGTGGTTGCACTCGAAACAAATACGATCAAAAATACTATTTCAGTAACTAAGACAATGCAACCGGGAATAGATAAGAGCATTGTTATTATGTCTGAATAAAATATTCGAGCATACATATAAGCACCTTCGGGTGTTTTTATTTTTATGCTATACTAGACTTGGTTAGTCTTAATTTATATTTATGGACATAAATTATCTTGCGGTCTTTGTAGCTGCTGTTGTGAGTATGATACTTGGGTTTACATGGTACGCCATGCCAGTGTTTGGCAAACGTTGGCTTGCGTCGCTCGAGCCGGCTATTCGAGAAAAAATTATTGAGACAAACAAGGTGAAGAAAGGAATGGGTCTTGTTGCCTTTCTTGGCTTTGTCGGAAGCCTTCTTACAACTTACGTCGTTGCCTATTTTGCGGGTGGTCAGGGTTGGCAAGCTGGTATGAAAGTTGGTGTATTATTGTGGCTTGGTTTTAGTGTGCCTATGGTTTTAGGGGGTGTGCTTTGGGAAAAGAAAACATGGGCAAATTTTTGGATCAATATACCATACTATCTTTTAATGCTTTTGATTGTCGGCGTGGTTGTTGGAATGTGGAAATAATATGAAGTATGTTGCTCTTCTCGGTGCGATTATCATTGGTTTCACTCAAGGGTTTACGTCAAAAAGTGTTTTATTGATCATATTTGTATTATGGACAATTCCGTTGAATTATTTTCGTACGAAGTTTCGAATGATTGTATACGAGACGAGTGATTGGAAAATAGCACTGCGTCCAATTTTTTGGAAAGAGATTAAGGCACTTGTGGGGAATATATATCCGAAGAATCTTTCATATATTCGTATGAGAAATTTTTATCGGTTTTATCTTATTATATTTTTTATATTATATTTAATTTGGAGATACATATGATGCAATATATAAAAGTTTTTTTAATTACCCTTCCTATATTTTTTCTCGTCGATATGGTGTGGTTAGGTTTTGTGGCCAAAAATTTTTATCAGAAACATCTCGGTTTTATTATGGGACCAGTCAATTGGACGGCAGCTATTATTTTTTATCTTATTTTTATTGTAGGACTTGCAGTTTTTGTGATTGTTCCTCATCTCGAGTCAGGGTCCGTGCTTAGAATGCTTGGTTTTGCTGCATTGTTTGGGATTGTAACATATGCAACATATGATCTTACTAATTTAGCGACACTTAAAGATTGGCCACTTATTGTCACGATTGTCGATTTGGTCTGGGGTATGCTACTTTCAAGTATTGTTGCTAGTGCAAGTTTTTTCATTTCGCGATCATTGTTTTATTAATCTTATAAAGTAATATGTTTTGGAATCTATTTTCTGTACCAATACTGATCGTGTTTGTATACATGGTATTATTTTTTGTCATAGCCTTGATAAAGAAAAATAATAGTATTGTGGATATAGGTTGGGGTTTTGGATTTGTCATTCTTGTGCTTTATACTTTTTTATTTGAAAGCGTAAGTTCTCCTGTTCAATCAACCATAACACTTCTCGTGTGTGTATGGGGTTTGAGACTTTCATATCATATTCTTAAACGCAGTAGGGGTAAAGAAGAGGATTTTCGATATAAAAAATGGCGAAAAGATTGGGGTAAGTGGGTCGATGTGCGTGCTTTTTTTCAAGTCTTTATGTTGCAAGGTTTTTTTATGCTCGTGATTGCTTCTCCGTTTATTATAACTAATACATCCAGGTCACATTATTCATTTGGTTTATTACAATGGCTCGGGCTTATTGTGTGGGTGTCTGGTTTTGTATTTGAGTCAGTCGGGGATTGGCAGTTGAAACGATTTATTTCAAATTCTAAAAACAAAGGTAGGTTGTGTACTGTTGGGTTATGGAAATATACACGACATCCAAACTATTTTGGTGAAGCAATTATGTGGTGGGGGATTTGGTTACTTAGTCTTTCAACGCCACACAGTCTTTATACTATCATAAGTCCTATTGTTATTACGTGGCTGCTTAGGTTTGTATCTGGTGTGCCTTTGCTTGAGAAAAAATGGGAAGGAAGAGAAGATTTTGTAGCTTATAAAAAACAAACAAACACATTTATTCCTTGGTTTTCAAAAACATATGAAAATAAATTATAAACGTCTCATTACTTCACTTGTCATTCCACAACTTGCAGGTTTGATTGGTAGTGTTGCAAATATTACATCACTTGATTCTTGGTACTTGATGCTCAATCGACCAAGCTTTAACCCACCAAATTGGGTATTTGGTCCGGTTTGGACACTGTTGTTTATCCTTATGGGTTTGGCATTGTATTTTGTGTGGGAGAAGAAAAATTTTTGTACCAAGAAAATGATAAGAGCGGCAATGTGGTTATTTGGTATCCAGCTTGTTTTAAATGTTCTATGGTCGTTTTTATTTTTTTATTTTCAAAACCCAACAGCCGCTTTTATTGAAATTATTATATTGCTCGGCGTGATCATCTGGAACATACTTGTGTTTTATCGGATTGATAAGAAGGCGGGTTTATTTCTCCTACCATATGCTCTATGGGTGAGCTTTGCAACCGTACTCAATTGGATGTTTGTGGTATTAAACTAATGTGGATAACTTTAATTTAGCTTAACCTAGCAGATATTGACATTATTTGGAAAATGATGTATTATCTACCTGCTATTATTTTAAGAAAAGACATATGGCTTCTAAGTCAAAAGAACGAAAAAATCGAAAAAAGATGAAGTGTTCTGAGTGTGGCACGATTACTTATTATATAAGAAAAAATGTGTCTCTTCAAAATAGACTTGAACTCAGTAAACACTGTAAGCATTGTACGAAACATACATTGCACAAAGAGACCAAATAAGAGTATAATAAAACAGTCGTGAATGACTGTTTTTTTAATTTAACATATATGTATTATCTCAAGGCCTTTATCAATAGTTTTTACAATATAGAGTGGTTACGTAAGCAAAAGACTGAGGGAAAGAAGTCTGCTAATTATATTATTTTGTTTGTCCTATTGTTTTCTGTTATATATGCGGGGTATTTTGCAAATCGTATTCCAGAAGAGCTTGTTCAGGTTCGCGATGAAGTGTTTGAGCAAGTTCCAGATTTTACCGTTGATTTGGTAGATGGTAAATTGCAGGTGAGTGATTTGGAACAACCTTTTGTATTTGAAAATTCAATAGAGGGCGAATCTTTTAATCTTATTGTAGATACGGTGAACACGACTACCTTGTCTGTGGATGAAGTAATGGGTGATAAATCTGTGAGTACTGTTTTTATCAATCAAACCCAAATAGTTTTGCATGACGCAAGTGTAGGCAAGACAACGATACAGCAGTTGAGTGATTTTCCCAATATTTCTACAAGTAAACAAGAGATTTTGAATTGGTCAGACGACTTTCTTAGTAAGAAAACAACATTCTTTGTATTTCTGTTAATTGCATGGTTTATTATTTTCACCCTCACGAAAGTCGTGTACCCACTATTACTTTCACTTGTAGTGTTTATTATTGCGCATTTTGCAAAACATGAGGAATGGAAGTTTGCCGAAATATATACGGTAAGTTTGTATGTCATCACTGCCCCCACTGTGCTTGTTGCTCTTGCTTCTTTGGCTGGTTTTTACCCGCCATTCTTGTATACCATACTGACATTTATTGGATTGTTTATAGTGGTTTTTTATAAAAAAGAATCGGTTGTTTCTGAGGTGGTAAAGGCAGATGAGTCAGATA
>PKTJ01000042.1 GCA_002869205.1 Candidatus Parcubacteria bacterium
GAGTAATCCTGCCAACACAACAGACGCAAAAACCAACCGACTACTCCAGTGGTTCATTTTTTGAGGTAAAATAAATTTTGTAAAACGTTTTATATGCACAATGTATGTGCTAAAAACAAATAGGTAACTTATGCCAAAGTTATTGATATAAGTATACCATATCTTCATAGATCATGAAACATAAACCATGGAGCATATACACAGGGGTGAAGAACCATATATCAGGGGCATGAAACATGGGACAAACAACCTTTAACACATGGAAGATGTATTACAAAACCCCTGCTCTACAGGGGTCTTATTTATTAATCTTTTCCCTCATTCCTCTTATTGTCGAAAACAACATTGCGCCAATCTCATCTCCAACAAGATTTATTTTATTATAATCTGTTTGATGGATATATTTCAAATTTAACGCTAAATATTTTACATACATTGACTCTTTCAAAGATCCATGTGATATCTCATAAAAATTTAACGTAACTTTGTCTCTGAATCTCGCATATCCTTCTACATAATTCAGCATAACTGAGACAGATGCTCTTCTATCCTGAGATGTCATACCAAACCGCTCATCATCTGGATATTTCTTTGTCAATTCATAAGTCAATAATATATATTCATGAATCAACATTTTTAATCTATCATGAAATGACACTTCTTTCTGATCCATATCTTTTTAGGGTTAATATAAAAATATTACACCCCACACCACAACATGGTTCATGAATCATGTTCCATGCTACATGCATAGTGCTCTACGGTCTCACACGATTGATCATCCTCGGGAATGGAATGGTCTCACGAATATGCTTCACACCACAGATCCAGCCTACCGTACGCTCCAGACCAAGACCAAATCCTGAGTGAGGCACTGATCCATATTTACGTAAATCTAGATACCATTGGTATTCTGGACCTTCAAGACCTTCTTTTTTGATTGCACTCTTCAAGATCTCGTGGTCATCCTCACGTTGTGAACCACCTATAAGCTCACCAGCCCCTTCAACACCAATAAGGTCATTATTCAAGACGATATCAGGATTTTCTGGATCAACCTTCATATAGAACGGCTTAATTTCTCGCGGCCATTTATGAATAAACACAGGAACATCTGAATCCTCAGTAAGCATCCCCTCGTCATCGTTGCCTAGATCCTCACCAAATTTGATATCGCTCCCTAGTGAATTCAATTTTTCAATCGCCTCGGTATATGTGAGGCGTGTGAACGGTGCCTTTATCTTTCTAAGTGGTTCTAAGTCTCTCTCAAGGATTGTCAATTCACTCTGGCACTTTTCCAAAATACGTTCGACAATAAATACAATCATATTTTCTTGGATCTCCATACTTTCTTCGTGTTCCACGTACGCAGCCTCAGCATCCATCATCCAAAATTCAGTAAGATGACGTTTTGTTTTACTCTTTTCAGCACGGAATGTCGGACCAAAATCAAATCCCCTGCCCACTGACATAATAGCAGCTTCCAAATAGAGTTGTCCTGACTGTGATAAGAAAACTTCGCCTTCATCAAAATACTCAATGCCAAATAATGTTGTAGATCCTTCACACGCATTTGGCGTCATGATAGGTGTATCAATTTTTACAAACCCGTTGTTGTGATAAAAATCATAAATAGCTTGGATCACCTCATCACGCACACGCTGGATTGCCCATTGTTTTTTACTTCGTAACCAAAGATGACGATTGTCGAGCAAAAAGTCTGGACCATGTTCTTTTTTTGTAATTGGGTATTCTTCTGCCAACTGAACAATTTCTAAACTTTTTATTTGCAATTCAAAAACTCCTTCTTGCTTTGGATGTTTTGAAACATCGCCTGTCACGATTACTGAAGATTCTTGTGTAACTTTTTCTACATGTTCCCAGATATGTTCTTCTACAGCATTTTTTACCACCACGCCCTGAACAAACCCGGTGCCATCACGCAATTCAAGAAAACCAATCTTACCCGAAGATCGTTTATTATAGAGCCAGCCTTTTATCGTGACTTCTTTGTCAACGTGATCTGAAATGTCTTTTATAAGAATATACATATTTCTTTATTAAAATCATATAACATGGAGCATGGAGCAAAATGTTCCATGCTCCATGTTATGTGGTTTATGACTATATTGTACAAAATTCCCTTAAATTACGCAAGTTTTGCCCAATCTAACACCTTTTTTTCGGTCTGATAGACAAAAAAATGATAAATCTTCTGGTGAATTACCGGGTCGTATTCCAATTCATTTACCGCTTCCCATTCTCCACTCTGGAGTATGGTGAGTGCTTGGACCCATCTATTCATCTTCTGGTCTTCGGTAATGGTGAACCCAAGACAATGCAAGAATACGACCATATATCCATCGAGCAATAATTTGAAACTTGAAATCACAGATGTGTCATTCAAAAATTCTAACCAGCTCTGCAAAGCAACAAAAACCCTCTCATCTACTTCTTCTACATGCACAAACTTATCAGTAACAGACACCACGATTTGTGCAGCTAAACTTTTTTGTAGATTAGTTCTGATATGTTTAAAATATTCGACTGGCTGAACTTTTGTTAGATGATCTAATTCTTTGCCATACGCAATATCAATATCCACGACAGAAAACGGCTCAAGATGAGCCGAGTTTTTACTGGTAATTTTTTTTACGCCGCGTGCGAGGAGATCGAGCTTGCCCTTCTCTAATGTGTAGAGTGAAATAATCTGATCAGACTCTCGAAAATCGCGACGTGATAGTACAATTGCTAACATAATGTTCTAAGCAGCTTTTTTTCCTGGCACAACCCCATCTTTTGGTAGAGCAATTTTTTCTGGAAACACTTTGTATGCTTCCCTAATAAATTCAACTGCTCCCTCCACATTCCCTTTATTTGCCTGTTCCAATGTATATATTTCAATATCAGTCTTCACAGCAGGATCCTTTCCATTATACATATCAGCAAATTTTTCTGCCTCGCCATCACTTATATCACCAATACCCTTTCCATCTCTTAAAAACATCAACATCTGTATAGCTTGGCGTACAGAAAAATCATTTCCTGCTTTCAAAAACATTTCTGTAAAAATAGCTTCTGGAGATTTTTGTTGTTCACGTCTTCTTTCGTCCATATTAACCTTTTACATATGTTTGGAGGATAAGCATTGCGGCTTTCTCATCCAAACTTGAACTACCTTCCATACGTTTTGCCTCAACTGTGGTAAATCGCTCATCAACAAATTCTACTTCAATATCTACTTTTTCTTTTATTACGTCAACAAACTCTCGCACACGCTTGGTGTTTTCATTTTCTTCACCCTTGAGACCAAGTGGCAGACCAACAATAGCCTTATCAATGCGTTCTTCGCGAATAAGCTTGGGGAGTTCGTATTTGAACCGCTTGGTTTGAATTTGTCCAAATGGCAATACAATATCAAGACCTGTCTGGAGCCAAGCAAGTCCAATTTTTTTTCGTCCGTAATCTATGGCTAAAATATTCATACGTATATACTTCTACAGACTTACAATTCACCTGGCCGACGCGTAATAGCGACAGGACCATCTTTTGTAATAACTACTGTGTGTTCAAAATGTGCTGACAGACTTTTGTCTTTTGTGGAAATACTCCACCCATCACTCGCTGTCTCTACATTATGATCCCCTATTGAAACCATCGGTTCAATTGCAATAACTACACCAGGATCTAATTTCCAACTTTCCAAATGTTCATCATAAAAATTAGGAACCCGAGGATCTTCGTGTACCTCGTGACCAACTCCGTGTCCGACTAAATCACGCACAACACCATATCCCTGAGGTTCTACATATTCCTGAATTGCGCGTCCTATGTCTGCAACGGTATTTCCTACAACACATTGTGCAATACCAATCTCAAGCGCCTTTTGTGTGACACTCAGGAGTTGTTTTGTCTCATCTGGTACATTTCCGACGATAACCGTAAGTGCAGTGTCGGTAAAGAAACCATTCCCACCATTTCCCATACCACATCCAAGCGGATATTGCATGCCAATATCTATACTAAAAATATCTCCGTCTTTCAAAACTTTGTCCTTGGTAGCAATACCATGAACCAGCTCTTCATTTACAGACGCACAAATGGTAGATGGAAATTTTGGATCTGAACGTCTTCCCCTATACCCCTTGAATGCCGGCCTTCCACCTGCACGTTTTATTAATTTTTCAGCACGCTTATCAATCTCATATGCCGTAACACCAGGTGCTACCATTTCAGATATTTCTTTCAAAATTCCACCTAAAATTTTTCCTCCTTGGATGAGAAATTCTACCTCTTCTTCTGTCTTGATATATGACATAATTACGTTTGATCCTTTTGTTTGATAAAAAATGGTTTGATTTTATTCCAAATCAATACAATAAAACTTATTATAAAGACAACACCGGCCACGAGAGCTATCAGAGCATTGAAAAATGCTGAGATAGTCTGAGTCATACTCGGCTCGGAAAAACCCGACCCCGGAGGATATATTTTATACCCATAAACCCATAGTGTAAACACGATAACAACAAAAGAGATGAGTATCATTCTACCTGGTTTTTTGAACATAATATACGTAAAGAATACCTTTCTAGTCTAACATAGTGAGGCAGAAAAGCAAGTTATTAACACCTGTTTACCCTCTACAATTATATAGAAATTTGTTATACTTGTGTCTCCCAAAAAAAATGAGCCACTATGGGTAGTTGGCACATTTTTCTCGAGAGGGTGTATCGTTCTTTTTTACCAAACCCGGCTTACTTAGGAAGACATACTAGGACGTCTGAAAAACAAGTAGGTCGGGTTTTGGTTTTTTATTCAATTTTATATCTCAATCAAAACTACTAATAAGCCTATCAAAAGCAACGTCTGGATAATGACATGATGATGTTGTTTACGAAACGCAATAAAAATCTTGAGTACCAGCGCGAGTGCAAAAAATATAATAAACCCAAGATATACATTTCTCGATACTTTAAAAATACTTGTGAATCCACCTAGCGTTGTCTGGGCACGTGTGTATTTTTCTACCGGAGTAGGATTCACCACCTGCACAGTATTCCACATAATAGTATCTTGGATAAGCATTCCATCTACACCTCTTATGGAAATACTTGGCGTGGTAACAACTTTGAACAACTTTGCAGCTGTACCAAAAATAGTGACTTGCCCATGATACACAAATGGTTGATCTGATGGGAAAAGCTCTATAGAATATTCGTGAAATCTCACCATCGCGTCTTCTACATCCCCTACAACATATGCCTTGACCGTGACAAGTGTTTTGTCTCCCTCTTCTTTCCAGTACATTCGAGATACATCGGCATTATACACGACCGAAGGCAACTCCTCGGGCATAGATTGCCCCTCATCCGCAAGCATCAGCGGAATAATATCGCGCCCTTCATTTTGTGCATATGGATTGATTTGGGGGATCTCAGGATTTTCAATAATTTCCTCGACCGTGGCATCAGGTACGGGTCGGTCGCGACCGACCCCTTCATCTGCCACAACCATGTCCATAGATAATTTAAGGTTTGTGCCGCCAACATCCTTCACCCCCGCAACCGCCTTTGGTGCGCCAAAATGTTGTGCCACATATACTGTCGGCATGCCTTCGAACTCCCCTACACGCATTCCTATACCAAACTCACTATAATCCGTATCAATCAAATTGGCGTAATGTGTTGGACTATTGACCCACGCGTTCACCAGAGACTGTGCATCTGCAAACCCCATAGCCAAATTTTCACCTGCATACTTATACTCATATTCAACCGTTCCCATATAATCTTTGAGTCCTCGACCATCTGGTCCTACGTGTTCAAAATATTCCTTTTCAGCCATATCCTGCGCCTTGAGCTGCCCTGAATTGTATAATTTTATAAAAGGCCGCAATGGCTCAAGCCCTTTTTTGGTACGAATCTCATTGGTCAGATCGATAATTTTCTCACCCTGTTCTTGTAATACATCTGGCATGACAAATACTTGCAGTGGCAAGAGTAGTGCAAAACTAATGACAAGACATTTCATGGCAACAAAAACTGCACTATACAGTAGCGCACGCTTGGTATGCAAAATATGAGGATGATAATTATTTTCCTCATGTGGTATAAAGTATTTTTTCAATATGTGCTTCATAAATTACACTCAGTATACCATATTTTATTTGATAATATAAAGTATCTGTAATAAAAACTATCTCCCTTGCAGAAGATAGTTTATTTTTATTTTTCTAAAATTTCTCTTATATCGTTGTCCACCATATCGATAGCCTTCTCACCGTCCACACTGACGAGAACATCGTGTGTTTTGTAATAATCTATAATAGGTCCTATTGCTTCGTTTCCCTGCTCTTTGATACGCTTCGCAATAGTCTCTGGATTGTCATCTTGTCGAACAATCAAGTTGCCACCGCAATCCGGACACTCTTTTTTCTTCTCATTTTCAGGTGAATATGGAAGAATAAACCCACAATCAGGACAAACTTTTCTCTTGGTCAGACGATTATGACTTGTCTCATCTGAGAGTTTTACCTCGATCACGACTACTTCACCAGCGACTTCTTTTTCTGCAAAAAATTTGTCATATTCTTTTGCTTGTTCTACATTTCGAATTGCCCCGTCGAGTAAAACACCCTTTCCTTCATCAAGATTTTTTTCAATTTCCTTAAACGCGAGTTTATAAATAAGTTTATCTGCAACTAAGTTTCCTGCTTTCATATCCGCAAGCATTTGCTTGTCCTCTAGGTCTCCGTTTGGATCACTGTCAAGTGCGCGTAACAAATCCCCTGTTGAGATATGCGCATAATCATAATGCTTCACTAATTTTTTTGCCTGTGTTCCTTTACCACTTCCAGGCACCCCCATTAAAATAACAATCTTCTTCATAATACTATATTAATTTATCCAAATTTATTTTGAAAATATTCTGTGAACACTCTCATCACACCTTTTCGGTCATATTGACTAATACTCTTTTGAAATTCAAGTTTCTTGAGAGCCTCATCGATTTGACGCAAAGAAATCTTTCCGTCTCCTAGACGACGTCTCTCAATGATACGCTCGATGAGTTTTTCTTCACCTGCATCAAGACTTTTTATCTTCATACGACTTACGAGTCGTTCAATTTCTTGTTTACTTATTTGGTACTCAACAGTATCAATCTTTGACGCGCTTGATGTGCCGGTACCAAATAGAAAGGAAAAAAAGCCCATAACAAAGCCTTAAATTAGTAAAAAGTATAGATACTATAGCACGCTGTGGCAATCTTGACAATTGCTCTATTTTATGATATGATATGTTGTCCTTTCTACAACAACTGAGGCCCGGGCTTAGGGGGAAAACTAAGCCAAGGATACGTATGCTGACGCAGAAAAGTCGGGAGATCGTAAAGATTGCTGGTATTGCATTCTTGATCCTCCTGAC
>PKTJ01000053.1 GCA_002869205.1 Candidatus Parcubacteria bacterium
CTCCTGAGCATGTTCTTCAATACTATCTTTTACATTTTGTAAATGCTCACGAACAGGTTCTGGAATATTTTCATTATTAATTGCATGTAGCAACCGTGACCCTTGTTCCAATCCTTTTTGACGAAGTTCTTGGATTCGTTCCTGTTTGTCTTCAGGAATACGATCTTCTATTTTATCCATGATCTCTTCACGTCTCAGTTGAAAATCAGCAAGATGTTCACGTAGACGGTTTACCTTATCATCTGATTTGTCTGTCCACTTCTCTCTCTTTTCTTCTACCTGTGACATAAATCTCTGCGCCTTTTCAATCATGTTTGCTGCGCGCTCCTGTACATTCTCATTCTCACTTTCTGACATAAGCTCTGCAATACGCATACGTTCTTTGGCATGTTGCAGTTGTTTTTCAGCTTTTTGTATTGGATCAAAGGTGAGGCCTACTGTAATACGTTCTTTTACTTCACGCCACCACAACCCAAATGTTGTCGGCACTTCGTCAATTTCTTCTACCGCGTCTTCTGAAATAACTTCTTCGGTGGTGGTTGAGGTATCGCCACTATCAGATTCATCCGTCTGAGCCATGGCAGCAGTGCCAAGCCCAAGGCACATGACAAAGATAAGTCCAATGTATAAAAAATGTCTGTACTTCATAAAATCTACGTTAAAAATAAAACCTATACTCACATATAGTAGTATAGGCCTTGAAAATAAAAATTACCAATAAATTAATAACATATAACTATCCGATTGAAACGCGAGGAACGAATAAAAAAACAGCTACCGCAATTGCAATACCTGATATTAAGTAGAAGTAAACTAAAGAGAAGTCAGATTGTGGGGCATTGAGCCCTGACGTTTTATGTTGCATATGTTTGTGTTTGTTTTTGTTGCAGAAATTATTTTTCTTTCTGCTTTTTGTATGTTTGTAATTACATTATAGCAGAAAAATACGTGTTTGTCAACCTTGAATTTTTTACAGAAGTGTCGTACAATAATAACATCTTAAACGTATGGCTACAAAAAATCTAAAAACCTATCTCAAAGAATTTCTCGAACACCTCGAGATTGAAAAAAATCGTAGTGAAAAAACAATTCAAAACTATGATTTTTATTTACAAAGATTTCTCGAATGGCTTGGTGACAAAAAAGGACCATCGGCCATAACGGGAGAAAAAGTACGTAAATATCGACTCTGGCTCAATCGCCTCGTAGATGTGCATGGCGAACCTTTGAAAAAAAACACACAAAACTACCACCTTATAGCTTTGCGGTCATTCCTCAAGTACATGGCAAAACGTGATGTAGACACACTAGCTCCTGAAAAAATTGAGCTCATGAAAATGCCAGACCGAGAAGTAAGCTTTCTTGAAGGCAGTGACCTGAATCGCATATTAGAATCCCCTTTCAAAAATATCAGTAGCAAACAACTCGAAAAACAAAGTGCCAAAGGTAAAACCCCTCCGACACTACTCATTGCACATAGAGACAAATCAATGTTGGAACTCTTCTTCTCAACAGGTTTACGTGTGTCAGAACTGGTGAAGTTAAAGATTGAACATATAAATCTCAAACGAGATGAATTTAGTATCACGGGAAAAGGTGGAAAGACACGTGTCGTATTTTTGTCTGAACAGGCAAAATATTGGATAAAAAAATATCTCGACCTACGTGGTGATATGAATCCGTTTCTCTTTATTTCTCATGACAAACGGACAGGCGGTAATGATGATGACACCCCTCTAACACCACGCTCTGTACAACGTATTGTACAAAAACACGCACGCGAAGCAGGTATCACCAAATCAGTCACTCCACATACCATGCGTCACTCATATGCTACAGATTTATTGCAAAACGGAGCTGACATCAGAAGTGTGCAAGCCATGCTCGGCCACTCTTCTATCACAACGACTCAAATCTACACACACATTACAGACAAAGAGTTAAGAAATATACATAAGAAATTTCACGATAAAGATCGTAATAAATAATATATGTTTTTACCATTTTTCATCGTTGTTGTTATTTTTTTCTTGATTAGTTTACGACAAGTTGACCCAGACCAAATAGGCATTGTCTTTCGATTCGGCAAATTCTCAAGAATAGTAAACCCGGGTTGGAGAATAGTAATACTATATCTAGAATCGTGCGTCAAAATTAAAAATACAGAAATACTTACAGAAAAACAACTTATGGAATTTACTCGGGTAGGGGTTCCACATGAGATTATTGACAAATTAAGAAAAAAAAGCTAAACTAAGCGACGCTACAAGGGCCTGTAGTTCAACGGATAGAATAAGAGCCTTCTAAGCTCCAGATCAAGGTTCGATTCCTTGCAGGCCTACCAACTTGCGATAAGCAAGTCTACTTGCTATAATAAAGTCACCTTACAAGAGGTGATTTTATCATTAACATAGTCAAATATGGCAGCACTCATCCCAATTCTCGTGGTCATAGGTATCATCCTATTGATCAGCATCCGTCAGGTCAATGAATACCAACGCGGTGTAAAATTCCAACTCGGTAAATTTACAAAAATAGTAAATCCAGGCTGGAGAATCATACTCCCTATCGTCCAAAGCATGGTAAAAGTAGACATGCGTGTAAAAGCGGTAGATGTACCATTCCAAGAAGCAATCACCAAAGATAATATCCCTGCAAAAATCAATGCAGTAATCTACTACAAAGTAGCTGATGCAGCAAAAGCAGTGCTTGAAGTAGAAAACTTCTGGTTTGCCGTAAGTCAACTTGCACAAACAACCATGCGTAATGTCGTGGGTGAAATGGAATTAGATGAACTTCTCGCAAAGAGATTAGAGGCAGCAGAAAAAATTAAAAACATCGTAGACTCAGCTACTGACCCATGGGGAATCAAAGTAGAAAGTGTAGAACTCAAAGATGTTATCCTACCAGACAACATGCAAAGAACCATTGCGAAACAAGCTGAAGCTGAACGTGAAAGACGTGCGGTGATTATTAAATCAGAAGGTGAAAAAGCTGCAGCACAAAACCTTTCTGATGCTGCGGAAATGCTCTCCCAACAAACAGGAGCTCTGCATCTACGTACACTCAACAGTCTCAATGACTTGAGTAGTGACCAATCAAATACCGTTATCTTTGCGGTACCACTTGAAATATTGCGTGCATTTGAAAAGATTGGTAGTAAACAATAAGTAGTTCCAAACAAAACAAAAACCTCCTTACTAGGAGGTTTTTTAATATTCAAGTCCGCACTGGGGTGGCTAACGGGAATTCCTGCCTGCCGGCAGGCAGGGAACCCTTTCGTAAATAAAGCAAATCAAAATAGGGGTGGCTAACGGGAATTGAACCCGTATTGCCGGTACCACAAACCAGAGTAATAACCATTATACCATAGCCACCCCTATTTTGACTTTAAAAAACAATATCTCTTGAGTCCAAACATAAATACAAACCAGAGTAATAACCATTATACCATAGCCACCCCGCTACGGACTTACATTTAGACGAAACAAGTATATACGAAAATACGCTCTACGTCAAGGAGCCCCCTACTCACAGGCAAACATGGTAACATATGCCCCCACCCACGACATACCCACATGCGTAATATTTGGCTTGAGCATTGCTGCATTGTGATCTGGAGAATCTTTCCAACCTACCCACACCACATCATAAGCATTGGGATAATTCCATGCCAAATTTTCAGTACAATATATACGACTTCCTTCGGTATTAGCACGATCAAATCGATCTTCAAAACCCACATGAGCAAAATCATCTGTATCAAACATATACTCACTATGATTGTAGGCTATATCAAATAACAAGTCATCATGCACCACCGGAGACAAACCATATGTCTCTCTGTATGCATTAAGCTCATCAATAGTTTGTTGTTCCAGCACGCTTGTCTCATATACAGATACAGGTTCATTAACTGGTTCCACCACCACTACCTCTGGACTATCTGGTACTGTTTCTGGAACATCTGTTATAACTTCCACTGTGTCTGGGACAACAGTGGTATCCACGATATTGAACAACAACTCGTCAGCAATCTCTGCTTGAGTGACAACTACGCCTAATTCATACAGTGAATTAAATACCGCGTCACTGACCGTGCGCACATCCTGATTCCACAAATGAAGAGATCCACTAAGTTTGGACAGGCCGTCTGAACCAACATAATACACAGTGTCACGAGATGCTGTTTTTATAAGTTGTCCTGCATGTGGAATTGCCTGAGTTAAGTTTGGTCCTTTTTTATAATTTGGCCAATTGTACGAAGGAACATCTCTGACAAGCACCCCCCAAGAAGATCCGTATAGTTCTGTAAGAATAGAAGGACTCTGTACTTTGGATCGAATACCATCGGCGGATACAACATAGATAGAAGGAGATTCAAGGCGCTTGATAAGACGAGATCCTGGTCGATATGTCATGCCTGCAGGAGCGGCAAGTGGATATAGATCCAGACACGCACCGTCTATCGCGCGAACAATATCCCAACTCTCATGCCAGGTAAAGAAAATCTCATCATTGGCATAATATTTTGTTTCCAAGTCTTCAGTCACAAAATAAACCGCAGAACCATTATGAGCTTTGACCACCTCGCCAGACATGAGTTCTGGGCACGAAGCACTGTACGTTGTATCTGTATACAAAACAGAAAAAACAAAGATAAGTGCTGTTACAAAAAATATTTTCTTTATCATACGTAATCTGAGTTATAAAATTATCCACTTGATTATCAATTTTGCATCATACCCCACCCATTCCCTCCCCTAATAGGGGAGGGTTAGGGAGGGGTAATCTTGTTATAAAATAAATATATATTGTAATTAAAAGTATGTATTTTATTAAATATCTTTGCTATGTGGTAACACATTTTTACATGGTTTACCTACAATAGACATTTTTACAAAATTTAAAAAATAATCCCACAGACGTTTATTGAACTTAAATCGACGGACAGACGTATGGCACTTGAGACGCATATCCAGACGGATCTTTCCAAATGCACTGAGCCTACGACACAAGTCCATATCTTCACCATATTTCAATTGTGCGTCAAAACCATCTGTCCTATCATACACATCTTTTTTGAACGTCATATTATTACCCATAGGTCCAATTTTCCCAAAAGAAACAACAACGGCAAACAACCACAACGCCCAGTGATTAAAAAAACGTAACACACGTTTCCATGCTGGCGCATCATAAAATAAAAATTGACCACCAACACATACGAGCTTTTCATCGTGTGTAAATTTGTCATACACGCGCTCCAAATATCCTTGTGGTAATCGTGTATCAGCATCCACGTGTACGATAAATGAACCTTGTGCGATCTCAGTACCTGCACGACGTGCAGCACCCACACCCTGCGTCTTTTCCTGTAGGAAAATAACATCGAGTGTACGCGTAATTTCAGCCGTCTTGTCAGTAGAATTATTATCAACTACAATTATTTCTATATCAAAATCATTCTGTATTTTTTTCAAATCAGATACACATGCCGTAATGAATTCTTCTTCATTATAGGCAGGGACA
The DNA here is from genome assembly GCA_002869205.1 of Candidatus Parcubacteria bacterium. Classification (GTDB taxonomy): domain Bacteria; phylum Patescibacteriota; class Patescibacteriia; order Magasanikbacterales; family UBA922; genus BM521. The sequence goes on from PKTJ01000053.1 coordinate 5,533, forward strand.
ACGATAGAAAATAACGGTTGTTTTTCATTCATAATGAATATATTGTACCAAATTAACACATTTAAAACAAAATACAATCGCAACTTTAAATCAGTAAACAAATACTCCCCCTTATAGGGGGAGTTAGAGGGGGTTCTTGTAAAGATTACAAAACTAAATTTTTCAAATCTATACTAACTACATCCTAATCGTGTAAAATATTTTGTAATTGGAAATTATCTGGCACTGTTGATTGTTCGAGAGGATCAGTATTGTAAAACTGACTAGTATCATCTTGGACACTAACACCCCAATCAAAGTACCCTCCATATGGATTACCTGCCGTGCCTTTGTAGGCGATAAAGTATGCAAAGTACGCAAAACTATATGACATCAAAATCACCATACTACCAAGTGCGCCATAAAGAATAATCTTACGTGCACGAGAGATACGCTCTTCTGCTCCACCAGATGTCATATACAAATAACCCCCGTACATCGTATATGCCACTGCGAGTGTACCTACAATAGATAAAAATATCTTGATAATACGCGCAACTACCACACGTATGTCAGCTGGCTGACCATATTCAGCCCCATCTTCACCTGCAAATGCCTCCATCTGTCTTTGTATATCCATACCCCCTGCTTCGTTTTTAATCTTTTTGCTGGCCGATGCATATGTATAACCAGCACCAAAAAAGACAGAAAACACTGCAAAAAAAATGGCTAACAAAATGGTTTTTTTCATATAATAAATTGATCGGTATAAGAAAGATCAGAAGTCATGTTCGTAACTTCAGTAACTCTACGCCCTACAAAATAACTAATGCTAAATGCCATCAAAGTAAGTATCAATCCAATCACTGCGCCTTGCATAGTTTTACGCGCCTTGGTAATCTTCTCTTCTTCACCATGCGATGTAATCATATGATATCCAGAATAGACAAATAGATACGTAAAAGCAGCGCCCATCAAACCCAAAAACATTCTAATGGCACGAGATGCGATCACACGTGGATCAGCAGGATCATCACTAAAGCCTGCATACTCAGCACCTGTTTGGAGTTGAGACATAGCCTGCTGCTCAGTCTTACCTTGTGAATTGGAGCCAGAAGAAAAGTCAAAACCAGAAAAAAGTATGACCAAACAACATAGTATAATAATTCGTTTCATAATATATATTATGCAGTAGATGCAGCAAGCATACGTGGCACAATAAATGCACTAATGCTGTACGCACCAAGAGTAATAATAATACCAATAATTGCTGCGATAATAACCGACTTTGCTTTTTCAATTTGCTCATCTTTACCGCGTGCAGTCATCCACAAGTAACCTCCATACACCATAAGTACAGTGAAGAGAACACCGGTGATCGATAGAATAATATTTACCACACGACCAATGTTTTCTGAAAGTGAAAATTCATCCGTACCGGGGTCATACCCAGCTTCCGCGCCAGCTTGTCTCACCATGTCTCCTCCGAGATCTATACCAAGACTTGGTGTAGGTGCAAACAAGAAAGAAAAAGCAAAGGCTGCAACGAGTAATGTAAGAGTATATTTAATCATATAAATAAGTTTAAAATCGTGCGGTTACAAATATAGTAATCGCATATGCACTCACAATGATAAACAACCCAATGAGAGACGCAATGATAATTTTTTTTGATTTCTCAACTTGTTCATCTTTACCCTGTGCAGTCATCCACAAAATCCCTGCGTACACCATAAGCACCAAAAACATGATACCTACAAGACTCAAAACTGCATTTATAAAACCACCAACAATATTACCAACCTCACCCTCTGTCACACCTGACTTACCCGCTACCGTCTTCAGCGGACCTCCTGAATCTTTGATACCCTGGGCCAAAGCAATCGCTGCGTTACCAAAGGTAAGTTTAATAAAAATTGCTGCACTAATAATTTTTTTCATATAACATTATATATTCACTTCAAGTAAATTTATGTAAAAAATATTATAATCCATCGCTACATTGCGCCGCGTCCCAACCTTCATTAAATTCCCATTTATCAACAATCAAGTCTCCATTTACACTTTGTGTTCCAATTTGCTCACAGGCGGTCTCTGTAATAATACCTCTGTCTACTTTTATGCCTCCAGTAAATGCACCAGCCTGTGTTGCCGCAACCCAATCATAACAACATCCTAAAGGTGTGTCGCCCACGACATCTGCCGGAGCAGGAGGAGGACTCTGTTGATCACCTACCAAACGATTTTGCACAAAACTAGTAAATGCATATGAAGCGATCACAATAACTAATCCAATCGTTGCTGCTATAAGTGTTTTTTGTGCTTTTTGCACTTGTTCATCTTTGCCTTGTGCAGTCATCCAGGTAAATCCAGCGTAAACCATGAGGATGAAAAACAAAATACCCGTAATGGCGATTCCTGTCTTCACCACATCTCCAAACACTACAGGAATTTCGCCTTCTGTAATACCTGACCCACTACTCACTTTTTTAAGTGCACCAGTTGCATCACCAAGGGTTTTTTTGGCGTACACGTCATGAGTAAACCCAAAAATGCTTACGCCTAATAATATAACTATGGCAAAAACTTTGTAAGAAAAACGTAAATGCATAGATTATAAAAAGGATATTAAGGGTTAGGGTTGGCACAAATATTAGCTATACACTCTAAACCATCATCACAATCTCCACACGGAGACCCTGCAGCTCCAAGCGATTGACATGTCTGTGTATTTTGTATATCGCAAAACATTGTTGCGGTATGACACTGACCTACAAAACTACATGAAACCCCTGTTGTTTGTATAAGATCATTTTTACACTCACTTGTGGTTGTGTCACAATATTCACCATTATCACAATCGTCATATGATTCACACCCTAAAAGATCTTCTAGTGTTTCACACACACCTGCTGTACAAACACCATCACCTTCACAATCATCATCACTTGTACACGCAGGAGGGTCTTCACCACCCTGATCAGCACACGCAGCCAGGTCAGCATTTAAATAACTACTACTTACCCACCCTTCCTGTCCACCAAAACTCACCTTTTTGTAATTTCCATCAGTCTCGCCTAAAAATTGTACGCACTCACCATCGGGGATATTTTGTACACACCCCTCAGTATCTTTGTCTGGTGCATGCATACACAATACGCCATCACACACACCATCAGTACACCCTGAAGCAGCCGTGGTCTTGATCACCTGAAACATCGTTGAGGAGCCTCCATCTGTATTTGTCACCGCAGGACTTCCACTTCCGGCACCAACATTCCCTACACTACTAAACACAAAGTTCGTAATCGCATACGCGGCCAAGACAATAATAATACCAATAATAGCTCCTATGATAGTATCAAGTGCTTTTTTAGCTTGCTCATCCTTACCACGTGCGAGCATCCAGAGTATTCCTCCGTAAATCATGAGGATAAAAAACAATACTGAAATAAGAGATAATGCTGAACCAATAATATTACCAACCAATGTTGGCACGTCTCCCGTATTTAATCCCGCTGCACCAGCCGTGATATCCAAACCATATTTTGTAGATTTTGGATCAGCTGCTGAAGCTATAGACACGATAGACACCACCCCCACAAGAGCGATGATGATGCCGAGTAAAAAAGAAATATTTTTTTTGTGATTCATATAAGGTTATGGGTATTTAGATAATTTGAAGGCTATTTAGATTTTACAATAAACCCCTCCCGACCTCCCCTATAAGGGGAGGAGCTAATGTATCCAGCCACACTTTTACCCCTCCCCCTTGTAGGGGGAGCTGGAGGGGGTCCATTTTAAAAAACCAAATTTCAATTCCAATAACAAACAACTATCTAAGAATATCATTACCATACGGCACACCTTTTGTTGCCTTATAGAGATTTGTTAACACATAGTTTGATATTGCGTATGCAGACAATATAATCACCAATCCTACTACTGCTGCAAATAATGTTTTCTTTGCTGTATCTACACTCTCTTGATTACCACCAGATGTCATCCAACGAAAACCAGCATAGAGAATAAGTACTGTCGCAATAATTCGAAGCAGCCCAAGAGTTACATTAATAATACTTGTGATAATAATACGTGGATCTCTGTCGCTAAGCCCGCTTTCCTGTACACATTCAAGTCCCAACGGATCATCAGAGTCATCACAAAATGTTGCGAGTGTCCCGCCAGTACTTGCAGAAAGTGCTGCAGGAATTAAAGCCATACAAAAAATACCCACCAAAAATAGTGAATAAAAACGTGTGTTTTTCATAGAGAGAAGAAAAAAGAATAAGAGATGGTATGACAATTATTGTCACACCATCTCTTACTCCAAAAGGAGTAAGAGATAAAGATAAAAACAATATTGATTCTATCAAAACACTTAGATAAGAGTTCATTGATTTGCGTCTGTAGCTGTAACCAATTTCTCCAAAACAAATCGAGAAATAGCCCAAGCTGACAAGATGATTGCTAAACCAATGATACCAGAGAAAATCCATTTTCTAGCTTCACCGACTTTTTCATCATTACCACCAGCAGTCATCCAACGGAAACCACCGATAAGGATGATGACAACAGAAACGATACCAAGAAGACTAAGAGCAACATTAATAATGCTTGCTGCAGTCGTTCTCAAATCTTGACTACCGAGTATAATAGCCTCACTTCCATCTTCTCCTGTCTCGATAATTCTGACACCAAATGGATCATCTCCACTTGCTGCTCCTACTAGTGTAGGTGATAGCATCAAACCCATAACGAGCACAAATGCAATTGCGAGTGCTTTTTTATATTGTGCTAATTTATACATCAAATACATGCGTATCACCTCCCTTCCATAATGAGATTATATTCATACTAAATTAGTTACGAATTTATTACTTTTATAAAGCCCCCATCCCTTCTATAACTAGGGTAATTATAGCATAGCTGCTGAAAACCACAACAATACCAATAGCTGCCCATATCATAGCTTGCTGACCCTTCTTTATACGCTCTTGATTACCTCCTGATAGAATCCACATCACACCACCATAAATAAAGACAAGTAAGGCTGCTGACCCCATCAGACCGGTCACTACTTTTATCACGTTACCAAATATCACCGGAATTGCGTTCACATCCCCTAGAGGATTCTTGAGTGGTGTGCAATCAGGTGGCTTACATTCATATTTTTTTGCTTCTTCTGTTGCTGTAGCAGTTCCTTCAGCTGCCGGCTTAACAGCCGCCTCACACTCTTCTTTGGTAGTATATGCAGCACCAGGACACGGGCCTTCTCCAATACTATCACATTTATTTTCAGTCAGACACCATGTATCTACAGTATACACATCACCCACAAAAAATCCGACAGATAAAAACACCATGATAAATACAAGAGAAAATATTGATGTTTTTTTCATAAAAAAGATATTAAATATACCATCTACTATTAAGATCTACCCAACCCCTCGGAATGTAGAATCTACTCCAAGTGCATCGAGTAAGAAATCCACCATAATATACGCACTAAAGACGATAACCAGTCCAACAACCGCCGCGATAAGTACCTGCTGTCCTTTCTTCACTCGCTCTGCATTGCCAAATGAAAATATCATGAGGAATCCGCCGTAGACAAAGAACGCAAACGCAAATCCTGCAATAATAGCAAAGATGCCTTCACCATAATTGATAAACAACTGTAACAAATCATTAATATTGCGACATTCTCCAGAAAAGGCACAGTCAGGCAAAGGGCCTTGGTATCCTGGTGGCACGCCGTATTTATCTTTTAAATAATTACTTACAGCTTCAGATTCTACTGATACGGCATCTTTAGTAGAACACTCTTTTTTATCAATATCCCACCTACAACCTTCTGACATTTTACATTCACTTTCTTTTTCTAAATCCTTACAAACTAATGTTTCAAACCTACTAACACATTTTAACTTAGTAGACCAAAAACACCTATTACTCATGGCCCCATCACAAGTTGTTACATTAAAATCCCCACAAGATTGTAATGAACTATCAGTTAATTTTAACTCTACATCTTGTACATCACACTGAGTTAAGCGTAAAACATTACAAGCTTTAAATTTAAAATTGATAGAACTCGTATATGTTGTCTGTGGATTCTTTTTTATATATTCAGGCGAATCAAATGTAAACTCTAACCTACCCACAGTAGTTACCGTCTTATCTTTTAAAAAAGCACTAGAAGGGGAAGGCTCTTCTATAACAACAGAGATGTTATTATTCGAACCACCACGTGTAACCTCTACTACAAAACTTTGTGATTCTGTAATTTCAATTACAGAATTTTGTGGAGTGATTGTCCACTCCCAAACATCATCAGAATAAACAAAATTAAATACAAAAAAAATATTTGCGAAAACTAACAGGCTGTATAAAAAAAATTTATTTATAATATATTTTTTTACCATATCTACATAGTTTGCTGTACACGTGCAGCAGTGTTAATGATAATTTGTTTATCACGTTTGAGTGCATCTTGCTCTCCATAAGGTTTCAATAAATCAGAAACCATATTTTGAAATGCGTTCCGCGCAATATCTACGTCTCTACCACGATACCAATTTTCTGCAAACAATGCCTGTGTTGCGAATGGTTCCATATTTTCATCGAGCTGCTGTTCAGCAATCTGACTTCGCAGAGGGCTTGGTCTAAATGTTGCAGCAGTATATTTCTTTACATTTTCAGGAGATGTCATAAACCGCACAAAATCCCACGCCTCATTTGGATGAGTAGATTTCTTCACAACCGACTCTACCCAATAATTTGCCACATTGCTTGGGTTGTCAGGATTGAGCTGGAACATTGGAATGGTTTCGAGATTCATCTGAGGAGCCCGAGCTTTAATCGTTGGAAAATTATATGCATAGCCAAAATAAAATGCCATCTTGCCGCGTACAAATTCATCCAGAGCATTTGGCTTTTGTCCATTCCAACTATACACTTCTTTTGTTTGGCGAGCAAAATCAGTGTAAAAATCAAGTGCACGAAATGTTGGATGACTACGGTCAGAATCTTTAAGACCATCTGAAAAACGTATCGCGCCACTCTGTGCAATATTGGTTCCACTCTGACCCATGAAGAGTGAGATGATATCAAACGCAGCATCAATATTAAATCCTGTACCAAGAGCTGTTCCCGATTGTACAATTGTTCCTTGGCTACTAAACTTGGTTGTCTTTTGTACCGCTTCCACAAACTGACTCCAATTTGTCGGTGCTTCTGGCACACCGGCACGATCGAGTATATCTCTGTTATAAAAAATTCCAAGAGCATCTACCGAAAGAGGCAATCCATAAATTTGATTATTAATCACCACATCGCTATTTACCGTATTTACATAACTTGATTTCAAATCACGTACTGATGGTAAAGGAATAGTGTCTATTACCACTTCACGTTCGTCACTCCATTCATTCTTCTTGAAAATACGTGCCATCTTTACTGCGGACGGTGCAGCGAGTAATCTGTTTTGATTTTTTCGAAGCCAGTGCACATGCATAGAAACAATATCTGGCGCCACATCATCAGCCAATGCGTTGGTAAACAATCTATCAAACTCATCATAACGAACTTGGCGAATATTGACTGTTACATATGGTCTCAATGCCTTATACTGCGCAGCAAAACTTTCAAGCTGTGAAATATCATTGAATACTGTCCAATAGTTCAAAACAACTGGACGAATAGCTGCTTGCTGCTCTTGATCAAGTCCCTTACAACCAAAACCTGCTGTCAATAAAAAAACAAATATAATAGTAAGTATTGATAATTTTTTTACAATAGATAACATGCTGAATAATTAAAAATCACTAAAGGTATCAAATATAAGATCAAGTATTGCGTAACTCGCAAAAATAACCACAACACCAAGACCTGCCCATATGAGAGTTTGCAATCCTTTACTTTCTCGTTCTGCATTCCCTGCAGCAGTCATCCATAGTGCACCTCCATATATAATCATGAGAACTGCAAGCGACCCAAGAATTCCTAAGCCTGCTCGTATCATATTTGCAAACACAATATTCACGTCATCAGTACCAAGCTTATTGAGCTTCTTGATATCACCGCGAAGAGCCGCGATAGGATCAATTGGCTCATCTGACAAACCAGACTTATTACGATCTTTTTGCAGTATAAGCGTACTACACTCCAACCCATTCTCAACCTCGACACACTCCATATCACTTTCACCTTTTATAAAATCTTCGCAGTCTTTCAAAAAAACATACCCTTCACCGTTCTTACAACTACTTTTATCTTTTTTGCACGAGCAAAATGCCACAGGCTGTCGAGCACCACACCAAGAAGAAAGTTGAAAGCCAACCCCTGTCGCTTCTGAAGCGTATTCTGGCGGAGGTTCCACCAACGCCGGACTGTCACATGCTATTGGATACCATAACCACTTATCTTTAAAAGCTGCATACGAGCCGGAAGCAGGAAAACTTGCTGTATGATCTGCCAAAAAAGCAGCACTATTAGATCCCGTAAAATCAGACTCATTGTACGTATAGTCAGTATCGCATGTTAAAAAATGAAATTCATTAAATAATCTTTTTTCTGCATCTGTAGTGGATAATAATCGGGGAAATGTACTATCTGTTATATATGACACAAGATCTTCCACGCCCCTGTGTATTACCGCAGGCTGGTGACAAAGACCACCGCCCTTAACCTTAGGGACACAGCACAGTCCTTTTTGTCTATCTTCAAGTTGAGATCTTACATTGGAAGTTACTTCTGACCAAAATAAATCCTCAAAACCATTTGTTTCCATTATTTTCGATGCAACTTGACAAGAAAGAGCACTCTCAGACACTTGTTCCACAACATGACCGTCGACAGACAATCCACAACTCCCTGACTGCACATGTGAACCTTTTATGTTTTTGGGCATGAGAGCAAAAGATTCATCATCGCCCGGAATTGATTCGATCATATCAGTAGTCAAAACAGTTTCACATGGATAGTCTGTTGAACTATGTTCTGCCACCTCAACAAGATTATTTTTTGCAGAAGTTGAATATCTCAAATAATAAGGTCGACAAACCTCTTCTCTATTTACACCTTCATAATAAACACAACAACCTTCTGCATACGTTGCAGACGGGTATAAAAACATACCTAACCCCACTATCAGAAAAAATTGTACTACATGTTTCAACCTCATAAATCCCTAAATAATTCTTTAATTTCTCCACCCAAATCTTCATCCTTCATTGCAAAATGAAGTGCAGTCTTGAGTAGTGAAAGTTTGTTGCCAGTATCAAAATAAGTTCCTTCATATTCATACGCATAAAACGGTTTGCGCTGAGCCATAGCATTGACCGCATCTGCCACCCACACTTCACCACCACGACCCTTTCGTTGTTTTTCGAGATAGTTCCAAATATCTTTGGTAAAGACATATCTCATACCACCAATAATAAGACCATGTTCAGAAACTTTTTTCAAAGATGGTTTTTCGACAATTTGAGTAGCCTTGTACAGTTTATTTTCTTTTGTTTCGTTGGCATATACGTTGCCATATTTCATCATCGCCTTCTTATCTTCAATTCTTTGTACACCTACCACAGAAGATTTGTTTTTGTTGAATACTTTTATAAGTTGTTTGAGCACCGGAGTCTTTGCATCAATAATACTATCACCATCTGAGAAAACAAACGGCTCGTCACCAAAAAATTCACGCGCACAAAGGAGTGCGTGTCCATTTCCCAATGGCTGGCTTTGTCGTGTATAAAAAAACTTCACCTTTTTTGACAAATCAATAAGATCTTGAATGCGATGAAGCTTGTCATCTTCTTTGAGTTGGCGCTCCAAATCAAAATTTCGATCAAAATGATCTTCTATAGCGCGCTTCTGGGAACTCGTAACAAAAATAATTTCTTCCACTCCACTTGCAACCATTTCTTCGACAATGTATTGAACAACTGGTTTATCAAGTACAGGCAACATTTCTTTTGGCATTGCCTTTGTGGCAGGCAAAAATCGGGTGCCAAGACCTGCAACCGTTATAACTCCCTTACGAACTTTTTGCATAATTTCGTGCGGTTAATATGTGCGCTTATTATAACAAAATTCTTTTTGTTTTACCACCATTTTATTATGATTCCACCTCTTCCCATGAAATCAATTCATACGTACTCCCTACGGGAAATCCAGGAGGTGGATAATATTTCAAATTCCCATCATAAATATGATTGGTGTATTCAAAACCCGAAACAACATTTCCCCATCCATTCACATATTTCCAACCACCACCTGCATATGAGATCTGTGATCCAAAAAAGGTCAGAGAATCTTTGAGACCGTTTGGATTTTCACTTGGATTGTAATAAGGGGTATAAATACTACCAAACTGGGATAATGCAGCAGCATTTATTTCCATATCCACAGGAACTTCGTATGGAATAACGATATCGCCCTGAGAAATAATACCTATCACATCGTCACTGGACTTTTCATGATATAACAAATTCCCATTAATAAATGCTGTTTTGTAATTTCCCTGCACCGGAAAACGACCAACACCAATACTCACGCGCCCATCCACGGTACCGTCAATCCACACATCATCCTCTACAAAAATCGCACCGTTTGCTGGTATGTTGTATGTATCTATGAATGTCTGTGAACCTATATCATAACAATATACATCCCCACTCCAATACCACTGGTGCCAACGCCTTCTCCACCTACCATCACCATAGTAACAGTCTTTGGAATTGACCTTATACAAATTAAACTGCGTTCCACTAAATACCATATGCCACCCTTCATCCCCCGAAGAGGTGAGATGAATACCTCCGTCATCTGCAATATCACGAATAGCAGCTAGGTCAGCACTAACAGAAAAGAAATCAATTGCGGGGACAGGGTATTGCCAAAAAGATTTTGGGCCACCACCACCCCAAACACCATCATGCCATTGATTGAGATATTGATATCTGTCCTTTGCACTCCTCACCCACGAATCTGACGTACCATCAAAACGTATACCGCCATTCGAATGAACCGTACCATGCACTTCGGTCGTAAAACTAAAATTCATACTAGAATTTTCCAAAAATACATAATCGGTAAGTGCCGGAAAACCAAGACGAACTTGTAGTGTGCGTTTCGAATCAGGTTGCTCCAGAGTCCAACCAGTGGAGCGCACCATTACTACAGAACTTCCCACAAGAGGCTCATCGATTTCCAGAGAATAATACCCTACAAGATCTCCATCCTTATCATAATATTCATGAACATATGGACCGTCGAGCAAAGTACCGTCCTTGTAATCTGTCGGATTGTGAGCAAGGTGCCATCTATAATAATTAACCCCCGCTTCTGCAATATGAAAAGCAGAATCACCGCGATACACACGCGTAGAAGCCCTGTGTTCAAAAAGTGCATATCCAGACACCCCAAGGACAATAATCGTAAATGATATTGCCCCAAACACCATGACAAAGACGATCATAGATCCTCTGTGTGATAGGTGTAATTTTCTATATATATTTTTCAACCAACAAAACATAGGTTAATTTGTTTTCAAATTTCTAATATTTAAAAGGCTTTCTACGTGCAAAGGTACCGGTGTCTTCGTCGGGTCCTTTTCTAATTCAAGCTGTACACGTATAACATGAATATCTGTAAGGCTTATGGGAGATGTAAGTGCACTTTGTGTTCCCGTGTATGCTTCATCATAATAAACAAACACCGGAACACCTTGCTCTATATTTTTTACTTCATGTGCAATTTCTACAACATGTTCTGTTTGTGTATATGACAATGGATTCCCAGATGGCTTTATAATACCACGCTTGAGTGTCGTGCCATCTAACCAAAAACGTATTCTTTCGCGAAACGAATCACTGTCTACATTTGCATATACCGCAAGTTCGTTGTCACTGGCAATAGCAATAGGAAAAGAACCCACACTTGATTCCTCAGCCTTACGCACTTCATTGACGACCTGCTTTAATACTTTTCGTCCTTCACTTTGTGTGGTGAGTTGTTCCCAAATGACGGTATTGGAGCGCAAAGAATTTACAATAAGCCAGTTGGCTCCAAACGTAATAATAGAAAAAATACCAATCGAGATAATAACCTCCACCAAGGTAACGCCTGTTTTATTTTTGTAAATAATACGATTCATAATTACAAAGAAGTAAGCTCGGCGACCAACACCATATCATCGCTCACAGATACCGTAGTTTGATATGTCTGATATCCACTTGCCTGAATTTCTACTGAATGATCTTCTTCAGAAAGACCACCAAAGTATGCTTGCCCTGGTGGTGTACAACTATTTGTATATGTCAAAGAAACATCTGACAGTGTTGGACTGACACTCACATCATCAGTATGAAAATAAGCCTTGTATCTCACAAACTGATCATCATCATGAATCTCATGCAACACCTGTGAGTCAGCTGCATAGTAAGTTGCAGATGTTCAATCAGGACCCAAATATTCCCAAGATGCCGGACTACTCGAGACACTCGATGCAATCTGAAAACGCAACGCGTCCGGGCCTGCCTCTACTGGCTGTGCAAGTGATTCCCATTCAAGTGACACATATTGTGCCTGGGTACCAACGTCTATAATTGATGACTCAAGTGTACCATTGGCAACATACGATCCTGCAACATCTATCAACGTGACATCTCCTGGAGAGGACAGCACATCTACGCCACTACCAGTCCAATACTGCGTAGTATCCGTAAACAAATCCTGACCAGAGCCACCTGACCAATCTGTCTGGCGCACACTCCCTACACCACTCAAAATATTTTCATCAAAACTGGTAGACGTCACATGTACTTGTGCGTTAGCAATAGGTTGACCACTGTCTGACACCATTACGAGCAGAGAATGAGCAGTGTCTGGACCCACAACTAATTGTATTGGCTGGGTAACACCTGGATTTAAGGCGAATGGAACATCAGGAATAGTACCGATAAGATCATATGAAGAAACCGCAAAACCATAATCATCCCACTCAAGAGAACTAAATGTATATGCACCACTACCGTCGGTTGCATACACATCGTCCACTTTATATACATCTGGATCGGTACTCAATATTTTTGTACCACGTGCAGAAAACGAAACATTAGGTACCACAGAACATAGACTATTTATAGTTTCAATGGAAATACTTGAAGTAAGATCAATAGAAAAACTGACTTCTGTAACATCCTGTGCCATTACCGATACAGGTGGTTTTGTTGGATTGGGAGTCGTGTCACTAATCGTCAAAGTGCTGTCAGTGGTATATCCTGTTTTTGAAACCGTAACATGATACGTACCAAGTCCTTCTGCCATATCAACGAGCCGCAGCATACCATCATTATCTGTCGTGTCAGTAAAGTCATATGTAGGATCTGTGCTGGTAGAAAGTATGTGGACGGTAGCTCCTTGGACCGGCTGTACATTTGCATCAAACACTTCTATAAACAACGCACCATGCGCAGGGTCACCTTCTAAAAATTTCGGGGCAACGTATGTTTGCATAGACAACGGTTCACGCTGGTCACAGCTTACACATATCACACTCACGTCTACCAATTTATAATCTGCAGGAGCTAGATCTTGTGGATCGCCCCCAACCGTACCGTCATACGCATCATCTATATTACGCACAGTACGTGTAACCAAAAAATCGACATTATTTCTCGTCGTTGTCGTATTTCTATTGAGTAAGCCTGAAGGACTTCCATTAATAACACCCACATCATGAAAAGAAAGATTTCGTATCAATTCAATTTCTTCATTCAAAATTCCCGTTTCAAGAATTCTAATACGCGAACTGTATACTATCTTGAAGACAAGCTGCGTACCACCATAAATACCAAGTGCAAACAACAAAAATACAGCGATTGCTACCACCGCCTCTACGAGTGAAAAAGCTTTTTTGTTGACAGGCAACATAGAGTGAAAAGTTTATAAAGTTAAAAAGTTGAAAAGTCCACAACGAACTTAATATGAAACTTTTTAACTTTGTAAACTTTTTAACTTTCTACTTCACTCATAATCTGATTCACGAGACCTTCTGCTTGTTCTTGAAGTTGTTGATCGCTAAGTGTTGAACCCTCTCCTTGTTTGATTTGTTCGACTTGAGCTCGGATGAGTTCATCTTTCATTTTTACAATCTCATCTTTATGCTCTGTTATTTTTTCCTTGAGCTTCTGTACTTGTTTCTCATCTTGCTCCACTGAACTAGTTTCGTCGTCCGTTTGGATTTGCAATTGTTTGCGTAGCGCCGCAATAGTCTGCAACACCTGTTGCATGTGCACTACAATATTTTGTATTTGTTGCTTACCAGACTTAACCTCTTTCACCAGATAATCAGCACGCTCCATAGTTGCCGCTGCCTTTGCTTCGGGATCTATCTCATTTTCCTTGGCCTCGCGTATTTCTGCAGACCGTTCTGCAGCAGACTCACGCGATCTTCTCAATTGTTCTTCTGCACTTTCAATTGACATAGTAGTATTATAAAAATATGTAACGGCTATTACATATTTATTATATCATTTATTGAAAATCAAAACTACCTATGAACTTTTTTCCTTATTCGAATTTTTCCACGCCATTTCAAAAACAAGTTTCAAAAAATCAGCAAATGTCTGACTCTGGATTTCAAATGTAATACTTTCTTCTGGTTTTGACAACACACCAATAACCTTATCATCAAAAATATTTACCTCTCCCGCTGTATTATATCGATCATCCCACGGCAGCCAATTGTACGTCGTATTTTCTTTGCGTGCTTTGTCTTGTTTTAAATATGTTTTATCATGCCACCACCGTGCCACATCACTATCAATTGCCAAGACTTTTTCTTTTATACCCTTACGAAATCTTTCTTCAGACTGAACCGTACCCATCTCATCAAATGCCTCTGCATACCCTTTTAAATTCAAAATTGAATACACAGTACTTTTTGATTCAGTCACATTCATATACAGCTGCTGCATTGCTTCTTTTCCCTCTGCGATTTTGATAATTGGTTTCAGGTCAGTCTCGTACAAAGTCTGAAGTTCTGGCAATAAACCCTTCAAATCCACCAAACGTCGCTCTGCCTGACGTTTTTTGTTTTCGAGAAACTGTCGCAGACGATGAGGAGGCTCAGGAATATAAAAACGCTTCTTTTTTTCTGAAATAGACAAGTTCACCAAGCCCTGCAACCCGAGACGCTCGAGAATATCATAGCCAGTCGTACGATTTAAACCCGCACGCTTACTGATCTGTGTAACAGTCCCCTTACCCAACTCCAATAAGGACATATATATCCGTGCTTCATTCTCTGACAAGCCCAGACTTTGTAATTCTTCTAAAATTTGGTGATTCATATGGGCTAAGTATAACAAAATAACTACTTTATGTCAATCTCTTTCGACAAAATAGGTTATCAACAGTATTTTTAGCTTATTTTGGCTAAATTCTTCAAACATGCTATAGCGGATAACATTGACAGTATTATAAAATACGCATATGATGTGCTGTTTTAATACATTAAGCACATATATTACTATGTACAAAGAAAAAATTAAGATATACCTAAGCGCACGAATCTCCAAGGATGCACAGACCTATAACAAAAAAGTGTGTTCACAACTAGAAAGCCCCATAGAAGTCTTCCTCCCACAAGAACACAATCCATGGAATATCAACCACAAAAAAATGCCAAAAAAGATTGTGGATATGGATATTCAAGCCATGAAAGAATCTGACATGTGTTTACTCCTACCTGATTATGGGCGTGACTGTGCATATGAAATAGGTTGGTATAGCAATTCACAAAAGCCAATTGTGGTTTTTATAGAGGCTCAGACAGAGTGGTTGCGTGATTGGATGGTAAAAGGAGGCGTAAACTATATTATTACAAATAACAAAGAAACATATTGGATACTCAAGGAAGATCCTATTCTTTCTCACAAAAAAATACTACACATACAAAACATACAGGACCTTAACACCATCATAAAAAAAATATATGTCCAAAATAAAAAATTATTTTCTTAATACGAGACCATACTCGTGGGCAGATTTATTGTCTGCTGGGTTATTGGCGAAATATTCTGACACAACAAATTTTGCTCTAACAAAAACTGATATATATATTTCCATAGGACTTCTTTCTCTTTGGATATTCTACAATCTCATTCTTGAACATAAACATGCGTACACATATAGAGGAAAGACATCGATACTACTTACATACTTTTTTCTCATATTACCAATAGCATTAAGTATATATTTAAAATCGTATTGGTCTCTTGTATTTATTTTTATTTCTTCAGTACTTGTCTATATATATCTACAAAAAAATAAAAATAAACTTCTGGGAATTCTAAGCTGCACTGTTCGCGGACTCATTCAGGTAAATTATTTTCTATACATACTATTTTTACTTCAGATATCTTTAAAAAAAGAACATGTCATTTTGTCTCTCATTATCTTTTGTCTCTACGTAAGCAGGGCAGTGGTTGGAGACATACGTGATATCAAACACAATGCCAAAAAAAATAAAAAAACCATTCCCGTACTGTATGGAAAAAGTTTTTCACGATATACAGTATCATTCATGATGTTATTTTCTTCTTTTTTAATAATTACCACTTTCAATACACTTACCATCACATTACCTTTAATAATGTTTGCTCTCACATTACTAACATACAAAAATGGATATATTCTTCATCAATTATTAATAAATACAACCATGTTTTTCTCATTCATGTTTGTAGGTTTATCCACCAACCAAAATATTTTATACATATTATTAATATACATAGGAATATATTTAAACACTATTTTTTATCCATTATTAAAACGAGAATCAAATCCTACATTCACAAACTAAACTTATGGGTGAATATCCGAAAATACCACATGAACAAGAACCTCACCCAAATGAAAAGGTTGATCTTAATTTTGGCGGCGAATACGGACGCCTTGCTTTAAAGTACGAGCTTGAACAAACATTTGCAAAAAACCTAGAAGTGAATCCAGATCATGTACAACTCACAAATGGATCCAACGGCTCTCTCAATATTATTCTTCCAATTCTAGCCCTTAGATTTACCAGAATGCATAACGGACAATCCCCGTGTGCAGTATTAGACACCCCAAACTATTTCGACACGATAAAATTTCTAACCGCAGGAGGATACAACATAAATGAAGTGTCTCGCACTCAAACTTTTGAACTCAACACAGACCTCCTCATAAAAGAAATCAAAGAAAAGTATCCTCATCTAGTAATACTAACCACACCAAACAATCCAACTGGAATACCTATACATGACGGACAGATAGACCAAATTATACATGCCACCCCAGATGACTCAATTGTCTTGATAGATAGAACATGTCTAAATGTAGGAGAAGAAATTAGCACAAAAGAACTTTTAAAAAAATATGCACATAAAAAATTAATCATCCTGCATTCATTTTCAAAAACACACAATATGTCAGCTGAACGTGTTGGTTTTTTTGTGACAAATAATGACGATCTAGCGTCTTACCTGCAAACTCATGAAGATGATGGGCGCGTAAATGCCGACGCAATGCAACAATGCAAAGAACTCATAAATAAAAAAGATTTGGTAGAAAAAAATAAAACAGAAATCAAAAGAAGCCTCGCAATCCTCGAAAACTACGCACAAGAAGATACCGATTTTTTATACACACAAAGTCGTTCTAATTTTGCACTTGTCCGGTTGGATCCAAAAAAAGCAGACAAGCTAAAACAAAAATTTTTATTTCCAGATGCAACAAAGTTTGGGATAGATGACCCCTGCATTTTCAGACTAAACTTATCAGATTCCCAAAAAATAAAAATGTTTATTGGTGAATACAAAAATGTAGAAAATTAATTATATAAACAAAACACCGCTCATATATAAGCGGTGTTTTTTATTGTACTATGTTTATTTTGGCACGAATGCAAGAAGTCCTGCGATACGAGCCTGCTTGATTGCACGAGAAACTTTTCTCTGGTGCAATGCACACAATCCACTTCTGCGTCGTGGTTGGATCTTCATGTATGAAGATGTAAATCGACGAAGCGTTTCATTATCTTTGTAATCAATTTGCTTGTCTTTGTTAACACAGAAATAACATTGTTTCATTTTTTTTCCCACTTGTTTTTTCATAACGGTTCTAAAGTTTTTAGAATGGAATATCCTCAACCTTAATCTCGTCTTCGCCAGCAGGTCCTGCTGGTGGCTCTTGTGGTACCGGAGGCGCATCGTCTCCAGAAGCTGGAGCACTTGATCCTTTTGGTCCATCAAGCATGATAAGATTACTTGCCACAATTTCTGTACGATATCGTTTTACCCCATCTTGTCCTGTCCAATCTCGTGTTTCAATACGTCCTTCGATATATACACGGCGTCCTTTGCCGAGATATTGTCCTGCAATATCAGCAAGCTTGCCCCACAATACGATGTTGTGATACTCCACCTTCTCTTGTCGAGAACCTGAATTATCTGTCCACACACGATTGGTTGCAACACCGAGGTTAGCAACACTTTGTCCAGATGGCGTAGTCTTTACTTCCGGGTCACGGGTGAGGCGGCCCAAGACAGTAGCGCGATTGAGATCCATATGCGTTTATATTAATGAATAAATCTCATATCCTTCTATCACATACCCCACCCTATGATATCTGGATACAATATTATTATACATTGTCGATGTCCTTTTGCAAGATTTCGTCAAGCTTTTGATCAATATCGTCGATACTGATTTTTGGCTTTTTTTCTGTTGTTTTTTCTTCTTTTTTCTCTGCAACAGGTTTTTCTTCAGAAACTTCAGGAGTAACAACCTCTTCTTTTGGTGTTTCTACCTTTGTCTCTTCTTTTTTTGGTTCTTCTTTTACTTCCTCTTTTTCTTCTACAGCTTTAGCAGGAGTAGATTCTTTTTTCTCTGCAACAGGTTTTTCTTCAGAAGGACCTTTCTTTTCAAAAGGTTTTCTTTCGTTTCTCTTTTCTTCTCTATCAGCCTTTGGAGGGGCACTAAGAGCTGTTGGATCCTGAGCAAGAGTATAAGCGGTTGCTTTGCTTGGGTCAGAAATTTTGACCACAACGCGAAGCAAGTTATCAAGTAGACGCACACTCTTCTCAAGTTTAGCCAATTGCTCAGCCTCAAGTTCGAAGCGAAATAATTGAAAATATCCATAACGGATATGCTTGATAGGGTACGCAAGTCGACTTTTTCCCATGTCTTCTCGTGTTACACTGGCTGCATCGTGGCTTCCAAGTGTTTGAGCGACATTGTCAACAACTGCTGCCACCTCGTCCTCGCCAAGAGTACCAGGAAGCACACAGAACATTTCGTAATGTTTCATAAATTATATAATATAATTAGTTTTTACCTCGCGCATTATTTTTTGCAATAAACCCCTTCCTAACCCTCCCCTAATAGGGGAGGGAATGGGTGGGGTTCATTACCAAAACTCATGAATATTGAGTTTAATGACTACAAGGTATGTAAATTCGCAGGAGACACAAATACCCGTAAAATCTCACGCTGTCCCAGAGGAACGACGACCACGTAAGCGAGTCAGGTCTAGGCAAATATCAATGAATAATTGTCTCTTTTAAGCCAAAAGACAAAAATCAAAGGTGAAAACACTATATCAGCAAAAAGAACGAATGTCAAGAGGGGTGACCAACCTTACACAACTCTCCACATACCACCAAATTGTTCTACTTAAGATACTTTTATGTTATAATACAAACGCAATTTCTCATGTGTAATATTTTTTTATGTTGCCAATCTCAACACTCGAGGTGATCCTCAAAAAAAGCTTCAAATTATCAGCCGGAGCAATCAAGACATACAAGGCTGAGGCAAAAAAGAAGCGTAAAGGACTAGAGGAGTATTTGGTTGACCAAGATATTATTGATGAAGAAAAATTATACGGAAGTGCTGCAAAAAAAATGAAGGTCTCCTACATGAGTCTCAAGGGTAAAGAAATAAAAAAAGAAATTCTCAATCTCGTGCCAGCGCAGTTCGCTGCAGCACATGGCGTCGTCGCCTTTCACAAGACAACAGACGAGCTCGCTATTGCCATACTTGATCCCGGTGACATACAGACCATCGAATTTTTGCATAGAAAGACTGGTCTCACACCAAAGGTATACATGACTTCCCCGAGTGACATAAAAGAAGCACTCCGCACATATCACGCTGACCTCTCTACTGACCAAACCATCGTACAGCTCAACACAGAAGGACAACAAGGAAATGCAAAAGACCTCAAAAAAGCTGCTGAAGAATTACCTATTATCAATATTGTAAATTCAGTATTAGAACACGCCGTATACGAAGGCGCTAGTGACATACATGTCGAACCAGGAGAAAAAGAAGTTGCTGTACGTTATCGAGTTGACGGTATGCTCGAACAAGTCATGACACTTCCAAAACAAGTACAAAATGGTATTGTTGCGCGTATCAAAATTTTGGCAAAATTAAAGATTGACGAACACATGATACCGCAAGACGGTCGATTCAAAATCCAAATCCAAGATGAAAAACTTTCATTTCGTGTTTCCATTATGCCTGTGTATGATGGAGAAAAAATTGTATTACGTCTCTTGCACGAAGGACAAAAGCCGCTCACACTCGAAGAATTAGGATTTTTACCAAATGTAAAAGCACAGGTCGAAGAAGCCATCAAAAAACCACATGGTATGGTACTCGTAACTGGTCCTACTGGTAGTGGTAAAACCACCACACTCTATTCTGTATTAGGTCTCTTGAATCAACCAGATGTAAATATTTGTACAATTGAAGATCCTATTGAATATCATGTTGGTGGTATCAACCAAAGTCAAATCAACACAAAGGCTGGATTCACATTTGCCGGAGGCTTGCGCGCATTCCTTCGTCAAGATCCTGATGTGATCATGGTTGGTGAGATCCGTGACAAAGAAACAGCTGAAATTGCGATCCACGCTGCAATGACAGGACATCTCGTGCTCTCTACCTTACATACCAACGACGCACCGACGACACTTCCACGTCTCATTGACATGGACATTCCACCATTCTTGGTAGCGTTTACCTCAAACATTATCATTGCCCAACGTTTGGTACGAAAAATCTGTCCGCATTGTAAAAAAGAATTCAAACTTGAAAAGAAAGAGGTCAAAGAACTCGGCAAACTCATAGAAACCAAAAAACTCATCGGTCTGTGTAAGGAACAAAATGTGAAATTGAGTTCAAAAGAAAAAAACTTTGAATCAATGACATTTTATCGCGGAGAAGGATGCAGTCGTTGTCACAAAAGCGGATACAAAGGACGTATGGGAATCTACGAAGTCCTCTTGATTGACGATAGCGTAACCAAGCTGATCAACACACGTGCAACTGCTCAAGATATAAAAGAACATGCAGAAAAAAATGGCATGGTAAACTTATTTCAAGATGGTCTCATAAAGGCAAAACAAGGTATCACAACGATAGAAGAAATTTTAAGAGTCACAAAAGAATAACGCCTGTCGGGTATGGGGAAAAAGAAGCGTGAGCTTTCAAAATTTGAACAACAACTCAATGAGTGGGTTGCTGATCATCTCACTCGTGTCAAAATAATGGACAAGATTTTTTTCTTGGATCATTTGCGTACCATGCTTCATGCCGGCCTCTCACTCGTAGAAGGTCTCAATGTATTGAGCAAAGAAACTGAAAATCAAAAACTAAAAAAAATTATTGCTGACATCACGAGCCAAGTAGAAAAAGGGAAACAGCTCAGTGAAGTGCTTGAAAATTATCCAAAAATCTTTCCATCAATGTATGTAAAGATGATTGCGTCAGGTGAGGTGGCAGGGAAATTGGAAGAGTCACTAGAACAAATTGTTTCACAAATGAAAAAAGGTCATGAACTCTCCTCGTCTATCAAAGGAGCCATGATTTATCCTGCAGTGATCGTATCTGCAATTGTAGTCGTAGCCATACTCATGGTAACAGTGGTATTACCAAAACTCACCTCCATGTTTGATGAATTTGAATCAGAACTACCACTCGCTACAAAAGTACTGATTGCCATTACCGACTTCATGAGTAAGCCACTAAACGTCGTATTACTTTTTGGCGCAATTGTAGGCCTCATCGTTCTATTTGTATTTTCTCTAAAAAAATCCCCTCAATTCAAAGACGCTGTTCATGGATTTAATTTGAAATTACCTATCTTTGGTCAAGTAATAAAACAAATCAATCTTGCTCGTTTTTCTCTTACACTATCCTCACTATTGAAAAGCACACTCCCGATTGTCGAAGCAATAGATATCACAGGAGACACTTGCAGCAACATGCGATACCAAAAAACACTCCATGCTGCGACCGAGAGAGTAAAAACTGGTATACCGTTGTCAGAAATACTCATGGCAGAAGAAAAGTTATTTCCACCAATGGTGACAGAGATGATCATGGTGGGTGAAAAAACAGGAGAAATCGATCGACTCTTGAATGAACTATCAAATTTTTATGCTGGAGAGGTAGACAAAACCATGAAAAACTTTTCTGTTATCATTGAACCTGTCATTATTATCCTTCTTGGTTTGGCAGTAGCAGGAATTGCAGTTGCGGTCATCATGCCGATGTTTAGTTTGATGCAAAATTTCTAAATATGTTTAGCAATCCATTCCCCAATGCATTTGGTCTCGATATTGGCGACTTGTCCATCAAGCTTGTCCAACTTCGAAATGTATCTCACAGATTTAGAGGTGCTTCTTATGAACTCGTGACAGCACGATCTATCAATATTCCTCCTGGACTCGTAGTAAACGGAGAGCTCGAACAACCTGAACAAGTGCGACACTATATACAAAAACTTTTGCAAGGAAAAAAAGGAAAAGTTAAACCCATCAAAAGCCCGTGGGTAGTTGCCGGCCTCCCAGAAACACAAGGGTTTATAAAACTAATAACTATCCCAAAAAATATTGAGGAGATTATTAATGATGACATCATTATAGAATCAAAAAAACACATTCCATTCACAGAAGAAGACAAATATTATCTCGACTGGCAAATTCTCCCTTCTTCGCCAAAAACAGATAGCACCCATGTACTCATATCTGCAATTCCAAAGTTTATTTCTGATAGCTACACGTATTTGTTTGAAAGTCTAGGACTTGGTGTGGTATCGCTTGAAATCGAAGCACTCTCAATTGCACGCGCAATGGTAACTGCGCAAAAAGAATACAAGGGAGAGGCGCGCGCAATACTTGATATAGGGTCTACACGCTCCAGTCTCATTGTATATGATGGAAACACAATACAATTTAGCACGTCCCTACCCTATTCTGGAGAGGTGCTTACCACAGCGATTGAACAAAAAATGAAAGTATCCCATGAAGAAGCCGAAGCCCTCAAACGCAAGTATGGTCTGGCTTATAAAAAACAAAAGAAAGTATGGGGCACCCTCATGGAACAGACAAAAACATTTGCAGACACCATACGTAAAAGCATACACTTTTATTACAGTCATTTCCCAGACACAAACCAGATCACACATATCACCATGTGTGGAAGCGGTAGTAATATGAAACACTTAGAGCAAATATTATCCCTAGAATTAAAGATTGAATGTCGACCAGGAAAACCTTGGAAAAATCTTCAAAGCAAAAAGGACGTAAAAATACCTTATGATGAATCTATTGGTTATGCGACTGCGATAGGACTTGCCTTGCGCGCTGCTGACAACCCGTTTTTTAGACATGACTCTATATAAGTATGTATCCGATTCGACTCAACCTACTCTCGCCGTCAAAAAAAGCACATCTGAAACGCATGTCTCATTTTCAGTTTATCAAAAGTATATTTGAAATTCTCCTCATTACCACAAGTGTGCTTGCAATGATACTACTCGGATCACAAACAGTGTTACAAACATACTTTGCAGAATTAACAGAAAACGTAGTAGCGGTAAACAACGAACATGTAGAAGAAACCAGAGAAATTCTCCGTATCAATAAACTACTCGAAGAAGTGCAGCAAGTACAAAAAGGATATATTGCGTGGACTCCTCTGGTTGCAGAGATCGCATCTTCCACACCACACGGCGTTACGTTGAGCAATTTCAACATCGACATGTCTAGTAAAAAAATGACACTTTCTGGATATGCTGAGACACGTGACATCTTCTTGCAATTCCAAGATGAACTCAGAGGTATCTCATTTGTATCAAGCATCAACTCACCTCTGTCTGACCTCACCAAGCCAGAAGACATTGCTTTCAATATTACTGCCTCACTTTATTGATATGCCAAAACGAATATCACTCAAACACAAAATTCTCTTGATTACCATTATTATATTTGGTGGCATACTTTTCATTGCTGCAGGCATCATATTACCTTCCATCAAATATATTGACGGTATTAAGCATGAAATAGAGCAGACAGAAGCTCAACTAGAAGAACAATACCAAAAAATTAGATTGCTCAAAAAATCAATCAATGAATTGGCCGAAGTGAAACAAAAAACCCAAAAATTAAAAACGATTACAATTGCACAAGGAGATGAACTGCGGGTAATCCAAGAACTGGAGCAACTTGCCCCAAAGCATGGTGTACAACAAAGCCTCGGTGTATCATATGGAGACAGCGCATACACATTCTCTTTCCAAGTAAGCGGAGATTTTTATAAGCTCATCAAATATGTCTATGACCTAGAAACACTCCCTTACTACATAAACATTTCATCCATGAATTGGTCTGGTGGTGGTGAAAATGCATCAGTCAAATTCACCGGGAAAATACATAGTTCATAAACACTCTATGGAACTCTTCAAAAAGAAAAAATCTACATTTAATATAGTATCCCGTGAGTTTGGATACATGCCAAAAATAAAGATCTTGAATATTATTAGTATTTGTATTATCCTATGTTCAATTACCGCAACCATGTGGTTTGTATATACCAACATATATCAAACTATCGGCAAGGTACAGACACTCCTTCTCATTGAACAAAAACCACAATTTGAACCGATCAACTTCAAACGATATAATGATGCTCTTGGCGCATGGGATACAAAATATGATACAGAGATGCCTGAACTCGTGAGAAGCCCTTTTCAAAAAATAGAAATCATTACAACAACCTCCACCACGAGCACTACAGAAGAACCTGAGGTAATCATGGAAGATGAGGTTACATCAGATTTATGAAATACCTATTCGAACTAGGACGACAACCAGAAATTTCCACCGCTGAACTCAAGGCGGTTTTTTCACATAAAAATATAGAGCTAAAAAACCCGATTACAAAATCACATTTTCTAACCGCTGAAATAGATGAAGACATTGATACCAAACACATCGCAAAAAACCTTGGAGGAACAATGAAAATAGGACAGGCTATCAAAAATGTCGGCGACCCCATAAAATCAATTGTACATTTTTTACACGAAAACAATTCCGGGAAAATTCATTTTGCGGTCTCAGGAGAAGTCACAAAGAAGACAGGGATTGCAATCAAAAAACAGCTCAAAAGTCTTGGTAGATCGGTACGTTTTGTAGAAACCAAAAATACAGCAAGCATTTTACACAACAATCTAGTAGAAAAAAAGTCCGACTTCACTGTTCTTGAAAACGAAATATTTGTCACCGAGGCAATCCAAGATATTGAAGGGTTTACCAAACGTGACTTCGGACGACCAGGTAGTGATGATAAGTCTGGCATGCTCCCTCCAAAACTTGCGCGCATTATGATCAACTTGTCTGAAATCAAACCAACAGACACACTCCTCGATCCTTTTTGTGGATCAGGCACTGTTCTCACCGAAGCACTTTCGCTTGGCTTCGAAAACATCTTGGGATCCGACATATCACAAAAAGCAATTGATGACACAAAACAAAATGTAGAATGGCTAAACAAAAAATTTGACCTCACTCCAAAAACATTTGATCTCTACACATCTGATGCAGGAAAGCTCTCAACACATATCAAACCAAATACTGTGCACGCAATCGTCTCCGAACCCTACATGGGAAAACCGCTCCGTGGTAATGAAAATAAAGAAACACTCAAAAAACAAGCGAAAGAACTAGGACAACTATATATTGAAAGTTTTACAGCCTTTCACAAAATTCTAAAAAAGGATGGTGTTGCTATATTTATTATTCCAAAATTCAGACACGAAGATAAGTGGATCAGCATTGATTGTCTCGACGAAATAAAAAAAATAGGATTTGAAATCCTACCACTAGCTCCACGACCCGAAAAGAGAGAAATGAAAGGCGTCGACTCACTCACCTACTGGAGAACAAAACAATATGTAGGTAGAGAAAGATGGAAATTTAAAAAAAGATAAAATCAAAAACCGACTCATGTCGGTTTTTTGTTACCTATTCTATGAATTATATTCTGCATTACGTCGCTACATGAAAATAAATTACATCCCCGTCTTTCACCTCATAATCTTTACCAACTAATTGCATCTTACCGGTCTCCTTAATACCACTCCACCCATTATTTTCTGAAAAATCTTTCCACTGAGCCACGTCTGCCTTGATATATCCTTTGATAAAATCTGTATGGATCACACCAGCGGCGTCTGGGCCACACGTACCCCTTCTCACCGTCCAAGCTCTTGTTTCCTGCTCTCCTGATGTAAAATATGTTACTAGATCAAGAAGCTGGTACCCAGCCACAATTAACTTATCAAGTCCAGTCTCTTCCATTCCCAAATCTTTCATAAACTCAATCTTGT
Source organism: Candidatus Parcubacteria bacterium (assembly GCA_002869205.1). Classification (GTDB taxonomy): domain Bacteria; phylum Patescibacteriota; class Patescibacteriia; order Magasanikbacterales; family UBA922; genus BM521. The sequence goes on from PKTJ01000053.1 coordinate 32,246, forward strand.
CGCTATCTTCAAGCTCTGCGATCTCTGCCTCAATTTTTGCGCTCACCACAATATATGGTGCATCAAGCTCACCGCTCCACTCACCACCTTCTTCTACATTTACAACATACATGATAGGTTTCATGCTAATCAAATGCAAATCACGTACAATAAGTTGTTCATCCTCGTCATATTCCAGCTCTCGCGCAGGTTTACCTGCTTGTAGCTGTGCATCAAGTTTCTCAAGCAAAGCTAATTCCTTTGCCATTTCTTTTGCTTTTACACCTTTTGCATCTTTTTTTACTCGTTCAAGTTTTTTGCTGACCGTTTGCCAGTCTGCCATGATAAGTTCCAGATTGATAATCTCACTATCGTCTCTAGGATCAACCTTGCCATGAACATGCGTAATATTTCCATCTTCAAATGCGCGCACCACCTGTATGATAGCGTCAGTCTCACGAATATGACTCAAAAATTTATTTCCAAGCCCCTCACCTTCACTCGCACCTTTCACAAGCCCAGCAATATCTACAAATTCGATGGCAGTTGGAATAATTTTTTGTGATTTTGAAACATCACTAAGCTTCTGCAAACGATCATCAGGCACCTCAACAACACCAACATTGGGCTCGATGGTACAAAAAGGATAATTTTGTGCGTCTGCTTGTTTACTTTTTGTAAGAGCATTAAACAGCGTAGACTTCCCTACATTTGGTAAACCGACAATTCCAAGTGATAACATATTTTTTATTATTCAATTATATATTCCCATCCCGGTTGCCATGATTTGGTCTTACGCCAATCCTCATCAATAGCCTCTTCCCAGGTCTTATGTCGAAGCAAAACATCAAGTGCTAATTGTGGCGCCTGATGTGCCACAATTGCTATATGTTTCCCGTCAAAATTATTTTTCAAAAACTCAACAAAACTATTTATTCTATTTTCAACATCTCTATAAGATTCTCCATTTGGATACACCGTATCCACGAACTCATTCATGTTATGTTTAAAATTTTTACCAGGCGCCCCATTCCAATCGCCATAGTTACACTCGCGTAAACGTTCATCTTCTACAATCTTGTATATGTCTCCAAAAGCAAATTGAGCTGAATCAATCGCGCGCTTCAAATCAGAACAAAAAACAATATCAAATTTCTTGTCTGAAACAAGACTAGTAAGTTGTTTTGACTGATCTTGCCCAAGCTCTGATAATTCACCTGGATTCCAACCGGTTGCCAAACCCTCTTCATTATCAGTTGTAGTTCCATGTACGAAATAAGTAATATTCACTGACATATAATTCATTTATTACCCAGAGTCTAGTATAAAAACAGTATGAAGTCAATAAAATCACCCTTCTTGGATGATTTATATTTTTCTACTATCGTACCCCCAGTGCAGAAGTGCTTGGCGTTGCTTGCACCGACAAGTAATATCACCCTTTTTACAATTCTTTTTTATCTGACCCGCATGACGCCGAAATGCCTTCCAACGTTTAATCTGACGTTGATCCTCTCCCAACAAACGACGCCCCATATAATATCTACAATACCACTGAAACCACCCATGAGGATCATCTATGTAAATCCACCCCTTCTGTTGCCATACTTTCAATGGTTGACTGGCTGGTAATCCAAAATAATTTAAATCTCCTTGTTTATCACGAGTCGTGCTCAACTTTACTCCCTTAAACCAAGACCGAGGAAGATCTGACGGTATCAAACCATCAACACCAATAAAATATGCACCACCAAATACACCTAACTTCAACATTTCTTGTGGTGTAAGCTCTGGTTTAAATTCTGGATCAAAATGCTTGCCCTTTGCCTCAGTTAATGTATATCGATATTGTGTCTGAAAATTATCAGAATATAAAATTTTTTTCATACTTATTCCACAATCGATTTCAATTCATATCCAAATATCTTACTTGCACGTTTCATATAATCCTCAACATTGTCTTGAAAATAAGGAGGATATTGTGACTGGATCTTCCCAATGACGTAGTAAGCAACCGCCATGAGTGTACCATAATCAGCATTCTTAGGAAGTGGTATAGACAATCGAGCATCTTTCACACCATAATCCTTATTTTTATAATCAAAACTTATAAAACATTCTTTGGGAGAAAGAACCACGTTTTTTGCATGCATACACTGATCCACAGTAAACACACGTCCTGAAATTTCTGGCTGCAAAATCTCATCAAACTTTGTGAGAAACATATCTCGAATCGTATCAAACTTACTTGGCAAAATAAAATAATACGAATCATAATCAGCAAAATTATCTGGTATAATGTTATCAATTTTTTTCTGTAAAAAATTATAAATCTTTTTTGGATCCTCCCCTGTATGACCCAAAATCATACCCATGTAGGTACTTGTGTTATATGTATATGGTTCACGATTTTTGGGAAACACAAAAAACTTATCATCATCAATATATTTTTTAGCAGAAGCATTCACATTATTTGTGAGAAGTCGTGTTTCTATTTTTTTCTTTTTAAAAAACTCTGACATCTCAATTGCATGTTTACTTCCTGATGCAGAAATAATAATCACCCCATCAATACCTGAATAATTTTCAAACTTTTGTTTGTAATCACTCTCATTTGCAAACACTGCTTCGGCATTTTCAAACAAAATTTTTCCGGTAAAAAATGCATTAACACTCCCGACTACCATGGGTTTTTTATAATTTCCCAAATCAAGCGTTGGTAAACCCTCTGACATAAATAATTCCAGCGCACCAAGTGTCACAATGTCTAAGTTTGGCAAAGAATTAATATCAAATGTTTTTAACATATCTAGGTGTGGTGTTTTCATAACAGGTGTCATTCTGAGCGAAGCGAAGAATCTTTCTTGGCAACGTTCTGGATAAATAAAGTAATAGTGTTTACAAGTATACCACTCTCAAAGCCAAATAAAAAATCCTCGAATATAGATCTCAAGGATTTTTTATAATCATCTACTTTCCTTTTTCAAGAAAACCATATGATCGACGGCCGGACGCAGAGCGTATCGCAGAAGCGAAACGTGCGCCGGCCGGAAAAGAGCGAGGCAGGGAGCCGGATGGTGTCGCGACACGGGGTCGCGAATGCCCGAGCTCGGGTGATCGGTGCGCTACTCGCGCACGAGGGTGTTGGCGTCGATGGGGAAGGAGCCGACGATCGTCATGGGCGAGCCAGCAGAGTCCGTCCCACGCGCCTGCACCATCGTCAGCGAGGCCTGGATCGACGCCTGGGGCAGGAACTGGTCGGTGAGGTCACAGCGGACCCAGACATTCTCCTGACCACCGGCCATGACCCAGATGGGCGTGATCCAGGAGGGGCCGACCTCGAAGCGGTAGACCCACTCGCCCTGGTTCTGGCCCGGGCTGATCATGAACGGGTACACGGTGGTCGCCCACATGTCGTACCCTACCATGATGTCACAGGCGCCGACGGCCTGCTGAGAGGCGACGCCCGTCACGCTGACACGCAGACCGAGCTTCCTGACCTCCGTATCCTCGAACTCCGCCACGAAGACCCACATCCCGAGACGGACGTCGTTCCCGATCGAAAACGTCCCGACCGGAGTGATCGTGGAGAGGACGACGTGCAGGTTGCCCTCCTGCTGGTAGAGCGGCAAACAGGAGCCTCCGTTGCACAGGAAGCCCTGCTCGCACTCCGCGTTGATGTCGCACCCGCCGATGGGCGTCCAGGCACAGATGCCACCGTAGTACCCACCCTTACTCGACGGCGGATTCGGATCGGGGACGCACTCGCCCACGAAGCCCTCTGCGGTGAGGTCAGGGCACATCAGCTCCGGGTCGTAGTCGAGAAGACCTGGCGCGCACATGTACGAGTACGCTCCACACGTACCGTCCATCAGCATGTGATCGATGGTGCGCGGGTCTTCGTCGTCGCAGATCGGCTGACAGACGCCAGCCACACTGCCGTCCGACGGCATGTCGACGTAGAGACAGATGCCAACCGCATCGCAGTCGGCGTCGCCGATGCAACGACCACCACATCCGAGCTCGCCGACGCAGTCGGTGTCGTCGCAGTCGGTCTGGCCGTCCAGGTCGTTATCGATGCCGTCGAAGCAGTACTCGACCACTTCATCCGGCTCGACAGGGACACAGTCCCCGCCGGTGTTGCCGAGCGCCAGAAGCGCCAGAAGCGCCGCGAGCGCGACCAGGCCCAAACGGACCTTTCGGTTTCTCATTGATTCCCTCCCAGAAAAAGAGATCGGAACAAAGCACGGACCTTCCGCACAAATAACCGACCCCTTATCAAACCATGTATGACACCATACTTAGTATAATACACAGCTTGATAAAATATACATTCTATCTATAAAATACCACAAAACAATAGCATAACATACTACGTATTGCCCCCACTGTCAAGACAAATAGACCAAAAATAACAATTTGTATACAAAATCCTATACATTTGTGGATAAACCCGTGTATAACCATTAAAATCTGTGTAAAACTCAGTATCTACCCTTTCTATTATCCCCCTCTTTTTTTCTTTTTGATTTTTTCCACCAAGTTTTCCACCTTAATCACTCTATTTTGTATACAAAATCCTATACATTGTGGATAACTATGTGTAAAAGTACCCTCTTTTGGGGATAAAAAACATTATTTTGATAAAAAAACCTAAATGTATAAACTATATTATACTTTTATTTTTGCTAAATAGACACTTTTTTAGCTAAAACTAGCCAATAATAGCCCCTATTGACAGATTTGAAAAATAGTGGTATAATATATTTGTGATCATTTAAAAATCACGACCGTCCACAATCATTGATTGCAAACGGTCGCTTACCCTCAACTACTGCTCATCTAAGCGAGAAATCGCTTAACAAACACCAAAATAAACAAAAATACACCGGTGACCTCACATTTCCCATAGCTGGTCGGACGTATACCGTCCTTGACTAGCACCGAGACCATCACCATTGAGCGGTACGAGGATGAATATCCCAGGTTTACCCTGGCCTTTCTCAAGTGTTCTGAGGACTCATCTGAGTTTTCAGAAAGCTTGAGAAAAACCGGACTCTGGGATAGTTAAAGGGCTCCAGCCATATAAACTACCCAGGGCTACGGATGCCCTTTTATTTTTGAAAAAATACCTCTCAACACAATCCCCCTACTTACTCTTGCTTTTTAAAGCATTTTTTTATATAATGCGTATATTCTATTGACTTTATTGACTGAAAATTTTATGCCAAAAACAAAACTAAACCCACAATTTATCAAGACAATGAAAGAAACTTTGGAGACAGAAAAGGTTAAGCTTGAAACAGAACTCTCTAAATTCACTAAAAAAAATCCAAACGTAGACGGAGACTTCGAAGCGACGTATCCTGAGTATGGAGACAAGAGTGATGAAAATGCCCAAGAAATTACCCAATACCTCACCAACAAACCTCTTGAAATGCAACTTGAAAAGATGCTTCGTGATGTAAACAAAGCATTGAAGAATATGGAAGACGGTTCATACGGTATGTGTAAATATTGTGACGAACCTATCGAAGAAAAGCGATTGGAAGCACGCCCAACATCGGGAGCATGTGTCAGTTGTAAAAAAACTCTCACCCAAGAAGTTTAATCTATATGAAAACCAAAACCCACATCATCACATCTGTGATATCTAGTGGGTTTTTTTTATTGTTTGACCAACTACTTAAGTACATTGCACGAACCAACCCAGATCACACATATTATCTGTGGCAACCATGGATAGGCTGGGAGTATTTTGAAAACACAGGAATTGCGTTTGGTCTTCCACTCCCCCAACCAATCATCCTATTGCTTACACCGGTCATTATTATTCTGATTGTGGGATGGTGGACACAAAAGAAAAAACCCAATGCATTGTTTTATTGGGGAACGATACTGATAATTACTGGCGCGTTATCCAATTTCATTGATCGAATTTTATTTGCCATTACTATAGACTACGTCAGAATAATTACATCGGTATTTAATATTGCAGACATTCTCATCGTGACAGGAGCTTTCCTGCTTTTCTTACAAGAACTACACAAAGACAAAAACATAAAACGTGATATACTATAACAAATTAATCTGGGTATGTGTGGGGTTTATCATAAACGAATATGTTCACACACATAAACTCCGCCGCAGTCTTGGGACTCGACTGTACACTCATTACCGTAGAAGTAGACGTAGGACCTCGTTGGCCTGGCTTCAAAATTGTAGGACTCGGAGATACCGCCATACAAGAAGCAAAAGAGCGCATTCGCACTGCATGGAAAAATACAGAACTACACTTCCCTCACAATGCAGGAATCGTTATAAACCTCGCACCAGCAGACGTTCGTAAAGAAGGTTCTGCATATGACCTACCTATTGCGGTAGGCATGTACGTTGCTACTGAAAATATGGAGCATCTTAATTTAAGAGATGCTCTTTTTGTTGGCGAACTCGCATTAGACGGCAGCCTCAGACACACCAACGGTATATTACCTCTCGCCATATTTGCATCTCAAAATGGATACAAACGAATTTTCGTGCCAGCAACCAATGCCAAAGAGGCCTCTATCATATCGGATGTGCAGGTGTACCCCGTGAAATCATTCCACGAGCTCATAAATCATTTCAATAATATTGAAGTGATAAAACCGCTCGACCCTATTTCAATTGAAAAATTATTTGAACATTCCACACACGAAATGGATATGTCACATATTAAGGGCCAAGAATTTGTAAAAAGCGCA
>PKTJ01000035.1 GCA_002869205.1 Candidatus Parcubacteria bacterium
ATAAGAATCAAAGCAACAACAAGTGCGTAAATAGCAATTGCCTCAGCAAATGCAGCACCCAAAAGCATTGGTACAAATAATTTACCAGCAGCTTCTGGATTACGACCGATAGCTTCCATAGCTTTTGCTACCAATTTTCCGATAGCCATAGCTGGGAAAAAACCACCGATTGCCATAGTAAAAGCTTTTGCCATTACTACGATAGACGCATGATCCATGCCTTCCATAAGAGTATAGTTATATCAGAGCCGTACGAGATATTGGGATTGGTCTTTATACTCGCGGCTGATACATGAATAAATAGTGCTGTCATCCTGAGCGACAGCGAAGGATCTTTCTTACCTCGAACTTATTTAGTTCCTTTTATATAGAACTAAACACGTCTGTGATAAGAGAGATTCCTCGTCGTCTCTTTCAGGACTCTGTCGGAATGACAGAATCTTAATGTTCTTCTGCACCATGAGGTGCCTCGCTTGCAACGGTTAAGTATACAATAGTCAACATCGCAAATACCGTAGCTTGAATCAAACCAACAAGTAATTCTAGCATCATAAATGGTGTTGGTACAAGCGCAGCAACGAGTGCTGAGATGACTGAAATCAAGACTTCTCCTGCAAAAATATTACCAAACAAACGAAGAGAAAGTGAAACGACTTTTGCAACTTCTGAAATTATTTCAATAATACCAACGAAAAACTCGATTACCGCAGTAAAAACAGCTATCGGACCTTTCTTAAAACTCTTGAGCAGGTTTCCAATCTGTACAAATTTTCCAAGGTGTGTAAACACACCAATAGCAGCAAACGCGTATACGTGTGACGCGATGACTGCCACAAGTGCCATGACAATCGTCAAATTCAGATCAGTATTAGCAGGACGCAAAAGCATGTTGTGACCAACCGAGATACTTCCGGTTCCTGGTAAGAGTCCAAGCCAGTTGGAAAGTAAAATAAAAAAGAAGATCGATCCAACTACCGGTAAAAATTTGATAGTCTTTTTTCGATCTCCTGTAACTTGGTCAAAATAACCAAGTACACCTTCTAAGAAAAATTCACATGTATTTTGTAGTTTTCCTGGACGTAATCTTACTGCTCGTCTCACAAAAATACCAAGTACGAGAAAAATAATTATTGCAATCCATGCGTTTATCATGGTATTGGTCACATTAATACTGCCGATCTGAAACACGACTTCTGGAGCTAGTGTTGGGATGTGAATTTCACCTGCCATATATTAATGTATGATTCTGATATACGGATAATCCAGATTGACGGATTTATTATGATCTGTAAATCTGGATTATCCGGAAATCCGTATATTATTTATTATTTAAGTCTTTGTCTTTGTCTAAATCTTCATACTCTTTTCCATATTGCTTGGCTTTCTTGTATATGAGTTTTCCTGACAAAAGCGCTGCCAAGACAAACCCTAATACGGTAAACCATGGGGCATATCCATATTTTCCCTCAAGCCATTGTCCAATGATAACAAATAGTATTACTGGTACCGCTATGGTTGCACCAAAGTCGCCTATGATGCTAAGTCCCATAAGGGTGTATTTTCGATCTTTTGGGTCTAAGGGGAAAAGTGCCATATTTTAAGGAAAAGTCGTCTCAAAATTGAAACGACCACTAGTATACAAATTTTTGCCTGATAAGTCAACTATTTTGTTAATTTATTCTTGTGAATAACTCTTTTGTATTCAGCAAAACCTGCTTTTTCACTGTTTCAAGGTCTTTTTCCTTTATTTCAGCTATTTTTTTTACCACTTCTTCTACCATCCAAGGTTCACACTTCTTGCCCCTATATTTTTGAGGAGCAAGATAAGGAGCATCAGTTTCTATGAGTATGCGATCAAGCGGACATTTTTTTACCACCTCAAGCAAATCTTCTTGTGGTTTTGGGTCAGTTTTTTTTGCAGGAAATGTAATAACACCAGTAAATCCGAGATACAATCCCATACCTAAATATTTTTGAGCATGTTCCCAGTCTGATGTATAACAGTGGACCACACCTCTTGCACCCTCAAGACCTCCTAACGTTTGAATTAATTCATCGTGTGCACTCATACCAAGTGAACCGTCTTTTTGTTTTTTTTCGTCTCTCGTGTGGATGACTAAAGGTAAGTCGTGTTGCTTTGCAAATATTGCTTGTTTTACAAATATTTCTTTTTGTCTTTTGAGCACCTCTTCTTTGGAAACATCTTTTGGGAGATGAAACAGGTCAATTCCACACTCCCCTATTCCAATAACTTTTTTTGATTTTACTAAATCTCTATAAAAGTCTTCGTCAAAATCTTCTGCCTTGGCCACGAAATCATAATCATCTCCATTAATTTCCATAGGAAATAAATGATTTGGATGCAAGCCAATAGTCGCATAAATATTCTCGTTATCTTCGGAAATTTTGACCGCTTTCTTACTTGTATCTTTTTGTGTACCAACAGCATTCATGATTACATCTTTTTTCCTACAACGAAGCAGGACATCTTCACGATCATCTTTATAACCTTTTAATTGTATATGGCAGTGCGAATCTATGAGCATGTTACTTTGTAAGAATGACACAAGAAGTGTACTTTTCACCTTTTAGATCTACTGTTGATACATTGAAGCCAATACGTTTTGCGATAGAGGTAAATTCATCGAGATAAAGATGTTCCTCTGAATGGATTTCCTCATTTCGTGATATTACACTGAACGTTTTGTGTAGTGGAGACAACCTCATCTCTCCACCTTTTTTTAATATACGATACATTTCATGTAATCCTTTTGAAACCCCTTCTTTACTGAACTCCCAATATGGGAAAGACACAACAGAGATTATTTTATCGAATGCCTCATCTTCAAATTCCAAATTATCCCATGAGAAGTCTTTTAAACCATTCTCAAATGCTTGCATCTTTTCAACAAGTTCCGAACTTTTTATTCCTTGCTCTAAAAATATTTTTCTGGCTCGCTCTAATACTTTCTTTCGGAATTCTGGGTTTTTCAATTTTGGTTCCACACTTGTTATCTCGGCAGTGGATTGATTATTCAACATGATATCAATAGACATCATACATTCACCCGCACCTATATCCGCAACTACACCTTCTTTCAACCATTCCATAAAACTTTCTTTTGAGTCAAACCCTAAATATCTATCATACGTTTCAGTATCCCCTATATCTCTAGTTTCTAAACCACGCCCCGTGGTAGCAGCGTGATCGAACAAATGAGATCGTGCATGTTCCATAACTTATAAAACTATATTACCAACGTAATCAACAGTGCTCTGAAGCATTCTGAGTGCATCTGGTAAAAGTGGCCAGAGTATTGATGCGGTTCCACTTGCAATCGGTGCTACGGTTGAATGTGCTATCATTTCCATAATTCCTTCTGAGAGTGGTACACGTTCGATAAAGAAAATCATAAAACCAATCGTCACAATTCCTTCAAAGAACCCGAGGATCATTCCAAGAAATCTATTGATTCCTTTTATGAATGGCAAATGTGTAACTACTTTGAATAGTCTGTCGACCACCCAAAAACCAAAACCTATCAAACGATTGATAATAAAAAATGCAAATATAAACATGAGTACACGCGAAGTGTTCACTTCCCATCCTGTAATTCCTACAAGCCAACTTCCGAGAGGCTCATATATTCTACTTGCCAAAAATGCCCCAAAGACGGTACCAAAAAGCGAACCAAGGGTATGAAAAAAACCAAACCAAAAACCAAACATGGTAAATCCTCCTATAATGATGAGGAGAATGACGTCGAATAGACCCATAACATATAGTTAAAAGTTATAAAGTTTGTAAAGTTAGAAAGTAGTTTAAAAAAACACTTTATGAACTTTCTACCTACTTTTCTAACCTTGGAAATAGTATATCGCCCTTTTTAATCTTCATACCTGGCTTCAATCCTCCCCAATTTTGTTCATCATAAAATGAACCAAATTTATCAGGAGAGATTCCTAATTGCTTTAATATCTGTGTAGCTGTTTCAGGTATGATTGGTAGAAGTGCAAGTGCCACATGACGAAGTCTCTCTGCAATGCGGTACAAAATTGGAGAAATATCTTCACCGTTTTTTGCCATCTCCCACGGCTTATGTTCAGAGATATATGTATCTTGTAGTGCTACGTATTTGTTTATGATGTCTACCGCAACATGAAATTGATAATTTTCTAACGCTCTCTCATACTCTTCCCAAAAATCATACACTGGCTTTGCATGTTTATCACGACTTGGAATTTCTGGAATAATTCCATCTGCATATTTTTCAAGCATAGATAATACACGTGAGGTAAAATTTCCAATACCATTCACCAAGTGTGCCGTATAAAATTCTTCGAATGCTTGCTTAGAATAATCACCATCTCTATGTGCATTTATCGCACCAAGTAAATAAAATCGTACAGCATCTGTACCATATGTTTCAACTTCTCCAAAAGGATCTACCACATTGCCGAGGCTCTTACTCATTTTTTGTCCACCTGATTGGATGAAACCGTGTATGAAAATCTGCTTGGAGGTATGTAGTCCTGCTGACAAAAGCATTGCTTGCCACATAGCGCTTTGTTGACGCAAATTATCCTTTCCTGCGACCTGTATTCCTGGCCATGCAGATTCATATTCTTCCAGGTTGTTTGGCCATCCTATGGTAGAAATATAGTTCACAAGTGCATCAAACCAGACATACATAACGTGATCTTCATCGTTTGGCACGGGAACACCCCAAGGCATTTTTGATTTCAAACGAGAAATACTAAAATCTTGCAAACCATTTTCAACAAAGTTTTTTATTTCAAGCAACCTGTTTTTTGGCATTACAAAATCTGGACGTTCTTTGTACAACTTCAATAATGCATCTTGGTAATTTGAAAACTTAAAAAAATAATTTTCTTCATCAATCAATTCTATATCCATGTTTGGATGAATGGGACACTTATCATCTTCCAGCTCTGAATCTGTTTTTTCAAGTTCACACCCAACACAGTATTTTATCTTGTAATTTTTCTTGTAGATGTCCCCTTTTTCATAACACTTCATCCAAAAATCTTGTGCGGCCTTTATGTGATGTTCGTCAGTAGTTCGGACAAAATTTGTATAACTCAGGTTGAGTGCTTTTTTGAGTGCATCAAATTTTGCTGCATATTCATCTACATATGTTTGTGCATCTTTACCTTCTTCCTGAGCCTTACGAAAGATCTTTATGCCGTGTTCATCAGTTCCCGTATTAAATGTGACTTTTTCTTGTAAAAGATTATGGTAGCGCGCCAGCACATCTGCCTCGACAATCTCAAGCGCAAACCCGATGTGTGGCTTGGCGTTCACATATGGAAGTGTTGTAGTAATGTAGTAATTTTGAGTGTCAATTTTTGAATTCATAATACAACTAAAATTTATTCTTTTTACTTTCTAACTTTATAAACTTTTTACTAAAATAACAAACTCTCCTTTATCTTTGACCCGCATATCTCCGATCCCACCAACAGACCCTCTATAAACTGTTTCGAATTTTTTTGTCAGTTCGCGACAAATACAAATTTTTCTATCGGCATCCAACACTTCACTTAAATTAGTGAGGGTTTTAGTTATTCTGTGAGGTGATTCATACAATGCAACGGTATATTCTTTTTCTGCCAATTTTTTGAAATACGTTTGACGTCCTTTCTTGTGTGGAGGAAATCCCATAAACACAAACTTATCAGTTGGAAAACCACTTATAGATAAGGCTGTAGTAATAGCTGATGCGCCAGGGATAGGAATAATTTCTACAGATTCTAGGTTTTGAACTAGAGATTCTATAAGTCTATTGCCTGGGTCAGATATTCCAGGAGTACCCGCGTCTGTAACCAGCGCTATATTCTTTTCTTCTTCTAATAATTTCTTTATTTTATTCACTTTTTCATCGTCACTATGTTGGTGATAGCTCATGGTTTCAGTACTTATATCGTAATGCTTTAGTAGTACCCGTGTGACACGAGTATCTTCACAAAGCACCACATCCACATTTTTGAGTATTTCTACCGCACGAAATGTAAAATCCCCCAAGTTTCCAATGGGAGTAGCTACTATGTACAGTTTTCCTATATTCATACCAACAAATTATAGCAAATTAAGCTAAAAAAGCAATCTTTTTTCTATATTACTCATAAAAATAAAAACAACCTGATTATCTCCCTAGTCTATTACCAATATATTTAGTAACAAGCTAGCGAATCAGGTTGTTTTTAGCAGATCTCTCATCATCGACACAACCTCCCAACCTCTGGGAGGGTTGCGAAGAACCACGACATATACACAGAAGCACCCTGTGCACTCCCTTAGCCCCAAAAAAGAGGGCCTTGAGGAAGGTGAATGTTGGCATCTTCACCCAGTACACGACGGAGACTCTGCAGAGCTCCCTCGCTCTCCTGTAGGTCGGAAAGCTTGAAGATCTCGAGACACTCGGAGATCGCCGACTGGGGAAGGCCCTTCAGACCACTTTTGAGGGTGGAGAAGGCCTTGTCTCGGTAGAGCGTAGAGGCGATGATGTGGTAGCTTCCCCGCTCGGTGCGACGTATCGACATCACAACCATCCCCGCCAGGTCGCCTCGGACCATCTCCTGTACTGTGCCGTCGCTCGCGATCCGAAACCGGAACCATAACCATGACCTGGACATGTGAAACCTCTAAAAAGATCAATCTCTTTACCGATAGTATTCAATAGCAAAAAAGTGTTTTTGTCAAGTGTAGATGTCATATATATAATATGCTATACTTCAGGTACTAAATTAATAATATTTTATGAAAAAAATAGTAACTATTTTTCTTTTGAGCTTGCTTGTAATTCCTCAGGTTTTGTTTGCTGCTGAATTTAACCCAAACTACATTATTTCTGACGAGGAAATGCAAAATTATCAATCAATGACAAGATCGGATATTCAGGCATTTTTGGAAGAAAAAGGTGGTTATATTTCAAATTACAAAACAGAAGATTGGGAAGGAACCACCAGAAAGGCCTCTGACATTATCTATCGAGCAGCAAAAGAAAGTAAAATTAATCCCAAATACATTTTGGTAAAACTCCAAAAAGAACAAAGTCTGATAGAAGACAAGGACCCCTCCCAAAAACAACTCGATTGGGCGACTGGATATGCTGTATGTGATTCATGTAGTATGTCTGATCCAGATATTCAAAAACACAAAGGA
>PKTJ01000002.1 GCA_002869205.1 Candidatus Parcubacteria bacterium
GGAAATGCCTTGATGATAAAAAATTACTTATCATTACAAATCTATTGATGCTCGTTATCTTCCCTATTGCAGTATATTATCTTGCGCTATTCGTATATCCAAAATTAGCAATAGCTTTTCTCATTCTTGCCGCCATGCCAAGCGGCATGACTGCACCACTCCTAACTGAAATATGTGGGGGTAAACAAAGCCTCGCACTTGTATTGTCAATTACAACCTCCCTTCTTGCACCATTTACCATACCACTCATGATCAAACTCCTCGCAGGTGCTACTGTTGTTGTCAGTTTTAGCTCCATGTCTCTGTCCTTGGCAAAAATTATATTTATTCCATTCATCTTGGCAAACATTATTAAATATTTCTGGGAAAAACAAATAAAAAAGACATACAAAACGTTTAAGCCCATATCTATTATGCTCATGGGTGCCATAATTATGGGCGTCATAGCAAAACAAGCCACGAACATAATGAAATTTGAAAACGAATACCTGATCTATCTTGGACTACTATTTGCATTTTTCATTTTTATCCATGTTATCAGCTACGTTGTGATATTTTGGAAAAACAAGAAAGAGCGTATCGCCACAACAATATCTCTTACATATTTCAATTTCACTCTCGCAATCTATCTTGCTGGTGAATTTTTCAATGAGCCTCATATTGTTATCTTCGTTATCCTATCAGTCATCCCATGGGCTATTCTCCTCGTACCATTCAAATACTACACTCGAAATCAACGAATTAGCTGAAATACTTGACAAAATTATAAAAACGCAGTATTATAGCTGCGCTTTTAATTTTTAGTGGGACCCTGCCATCAGGGGCTAGCACCACTAACCATTATCCGTAAATCTGGATTATTCCCGAAGAGGAATGCCCTGTGGGTATCCGGATATCAGGATATTACATATATGTCAAAAAGAATGGATGACCTTAGACTCAAGGTCGAAAAAGACAAAGTCTATAGTATCGAAGAGGCTGTTAAGCTCGTTCGAGAAACAAGCACAGTCAAATTTGATGCTTCAGTAGAAGTACACGCTCGATTGGGAATTGACCCAAAAAAGAGTGATCAGCAGATTCGTACAACTGTTGTGTTACCACACGGTACAGGAAAAACAAAGAAAGTCGCTGCATTTGTTGGCGCAAACGACGAAAAAGACGCAAAAACTGCTGGTGCTGATTTCATCTACGGAGAAGAAGATATTAAAAAAATCAAAGATACTGGTAAGGTAGAATTCGATGTAGCTATCGCTACTCCAGAAATGATGCCTAAACTTGCCGTTGCAGCAAAGGTACTTGGTCCAAAAGGACTCATGCCAAATCCAAAAAGTGGAACAGTAGATACAAATGTAGCAAAAATGGTTGAAGAACTCAAAAAAGGTAAAATCGCCTTCAAAAACGATGCTACAGGAAATATCCACCAACTTATTGGAAAAGTGAGCTTTGAAGAAGCTCAGATCAAAGAAAACCTCGAAACATTCCTCGAAACACTTAAAAAAGTCAAACCACAAGGGATGAAAGGTACATATATCAAGAGTTTGTACCTTACGAGTGCTATGGGACCAAGCATCAAGCTTGAGATCGTCTAAGTACAACAAAAAATAATTAAAAATCCGCTTACTTAGCGGATTTTTTTGTCCAGTTAGCTGCTTGCCCACACCTGTGTTTTCTGATAAAATAAGAGAGAATTTAACTATAAATATATGTCAAAAGAGCAAGCCCATAAGCGTCCTTCTTGGGATGACTATTTCCTTGGAATCATGGAAAAGATTGGTACCAGATCTACATGTGATCGTGCGAGGAAATATGGTGGTGGATGTGTAATTGTAAGAGACAAACAAATTTTAGTTACAGGCTATGTAGGCTCTCCCCCAAAAGTTGACCACTGTGATAATGTTGGACATGAATTCAAAAAAACAACACATGAAGATGGGAGTGTGAGTGAGCACTGTGTTCGCACAACACATGCCGAACAAAACGCCATTTGCCAAGCGGCACGAAGAGGTATGGCTCTTGAGGGAGCCACCTTGTACTGTTTCATGACTCCATGTTACACCTGTGCAAAATTGGTAATTACTGCCGGTATCAAACGTATTGTTGTGTGTAAAGATTATCACGCAGGAGAAGATAGTAAACGTATTTTTAAAACATCAGGTGTCACACTTGATATTTTAGACAAAGAAATAGCAACATATGAAAGACAATAAAAAAATAATATTTGGTTTTGTTGGACAAATGGCCAGCGGAAAAGATACTGCGGGAGATTATTTGGAAGAAAAATACCATGGTAAAAATTTTAGCTTTTCTGACATGCTTGGTAACGTACTCACACGCTACCATCTAGATCTCAACCGTGACAATTATATAAAAATTTCAGAAGCAATGCGTGAATATTTTGGTGATGACATTATGTCAAAGACGATGGCTGAAGATATTAAAAAAGATTCACATGAAGTCATATCTATATCCAATGTCCGACGTCCTGAAGATGTAAAATACTTATCCGATTTACCTGGCTTTGTGCTCGTGAGTATATCTGCTGATCCGAAAATTCGTTATGAACGCCTCACTCACAGAGGAGAAAAAAGTGATGACAATACAAAAACATATGAAGAGTTTTTGGAAGACCACAAACGTTCTACTGAGGTGACAATTGCTGACATTGCGAGCCAAGCAACCGAATCAATTGATAATAACGGAACACTCGAAGAATTACATGAACAGCTCGACAAGCTAGTATCTAAATATAAATAGTTTTTGCCAACCTATTGGCTACGAATTATATTATGAACATAAAAATAAAAAAACTCCACCCAGACGTAAAACTTCCCAATTATGCTCATCCAGGAGACGTGGGAATGGATCTTTATTCAGTAGATGAAGATTATGAAATGCAGCCAATGGAACGAAAAGTATTTGATGTTGGTTTTGCACTCGAATTTGAGGAAGGATACGCAGCTATTGTAAAAGATAAAGGCGGCCCTCCATTTCGTGAAGGATTGCATACCATGGGCGGTGTGTTTGATGCTGGATATAGAGGCGAATACAACGTACTCCTCGTCAATCTCAATGATAAACCTGTTGAAATCAAAAAAGGTCAGAAGATTGCGCAACTCATTATCTATCCTGTGGCCATTGCAAATCTCGAAGAGGTGGAAGAATTGACCGACAGCTCACGCGGCGCAGGAAAATTAGGTAGTACCGGATTATTCTAACCCATCATTATGTTTCGTGGCCGACACAACGGGGAGAAAAATTCCCAAACAAAAAAAGAACAGATCGGGCGCGAGCTCGAACAACACAGTCGCGAATACGAATTCGAAGAATCCTCTCATGATATAGACATGGTAGAAGAAGAAACAAATTTAGAAGAAAACAATATTTCATAATATATGCAGTCCTACCTCGACATTGTAAAACACATTTTGGAAAACGGTATAGAAAAAACTGATCGCACCGGAACCGGCACTATTGGTGTTGCTGGCGTTATGTTTGAGCACGACATGAGCACAGGATTTCCTCTCATTACTACAAAAAAAATGCCATTCAAGGTAATGGCAACTGAACTTGAGTTTTTTATAAAAGGAATTACAGACAAACAATGGCTTATTGATCGCAAATGTCATATCTGGGATGAGTGGGCCAACCCAAAAAAGGCTCCATATGGTCATGATGAGGAAAGCAAGAAACGTATGGCAGAAGAGCGCGACCTCGGACCCGTGTATGGATTTCAGTGGCGACACTTTGGTGCAACCTATGACAATTGGGACTCAGACTACACCGGACAAGTTGTCGACCAGCTCAAGTATGTTGTCGATACACTCAAAACCAATCCAAGTGACAGACGCATGCTCGTATCAGCGTGGAATCCAGCAGTAAAAGACCAGATGGCACTTCCCCCATGCCACTATTCATTCCAAGTGACCGTGACGGGGAACAAACTAAACCTCATGTGGAACCAGAGATCAGTAGATGTGATGCTTGGTCTTCCATTTAATATTTCCAGCTATGCCCTCCTCCTTCATCTCCTCGCAAAAGAAGCAGGACTCGAAGAAGGACGACTTGTCGGATTCCTCGGTGACACACATATTTATAAAAATCATTTGGAAGGTGCGCGTGAACAACTCACACGTGACCCAAACACCTATTCATTACCTCAAATCAAGACTGAAAACTTCACTTCACTATTTGATTGGTCAGCTACTGATTCAAAAATTGAAGGATATGAAAGTTATCCGAGAATTAAATTCGATATCGCCGTTTAGTTAAATCCGAATATGCGAATAATACGAATCTACGAATTTTCAAATTAGTAGATTCGGATTATTAATAGATTAGAATATTTGTATTGTATGTTATCACTCATCGCTGCAATCGCAGAAAACAATTGTATTGGCAAAGATAATAAACTCCCCTGGCACATACCAGAGGATCTTGAACATTTCAAACAACTCACCCTTGGGAATACTGTGGTCATGGGACAAACAACATATGAATCGATCATAGGATATCTAGGCAAACCACTACCAGGTAGAAAAAATGTTGTCCTTACCAGAGACAAAGACTTCACTGCACCAGATGACGTAAGAATTTTTTATTCTATAGACGAAGCGTTTGAAGAATTAAAAGATGAGCACGTATTTGTATCTGGCGGAGCTAGTATCTATGCCCAGACAATTGATAAAGTTGACACCCTCTACATCACGCACGTCCATCAAACAGTAGATGGTGACACCTTTTTCCCAGAAATTGATATGAATATTTGGAAAGAAGCAGAACGTGAAGATCATAAAGCATTTTCGTTTGTTAAATATATAAAATCTTAAGTTATGTCAAAAGGCTTACTCATCATGCTCGAAGGAACAGATGGTTCTGGAAAAAGTCTCCAAACCGATCTTTTGGTTGAACATTTTAAAAAAGAAGGTAAGGATGTAGAACAAATAAGTTTTCCTCAATACGGAGATCCGAGTGCCTCACTGGTAGAAGAATATTTAAATGGAAAGTTTGGTAGTGCAGAAGAAGTCGGACCCTACAAAGCATCTATTCTCTATGCTGTTGATCGTTTTGCTGCAGCACCTCAGATCAAAGCATGGATAGACGAAGGAAAGATTGTTATTGCCAACAGGTATGTTGCATCAAACATGGGTCATCAGGGTGGAAAAATAAAAGACGCAGAAGAACGCAAAAAATACTTTGAATGGAATTATAATTTGGAGTATACTATACTCGGTATCCCAAAACCGGATGTAAATATTATCTTACACGTTACTCCAGAAATTTCACAAAAGCTAGTCGACAAAAAAGAAGCACGAGATTATCTCAAAGGAAAAAAGAGAGATATACACGAAGATGATTTGAATCATCTTGCAGATGCGGAAAGTTCATACCTTGGTATTGCAAAACTATATCCTGAATTTCAAGTAATTGAGTGTGTAGAAAATGATGATATACTTCCTCCAGACGTTATCCATGAAAAAGTCTGGTCACAAATAAAAACACATTTATAATTCTTACTTCATAATCCTTAACGTATGCTCATAACTGCCACAGACATTATTTCTCGTAGTATAAAAGTCTACCGAGACAATATGTCACTCATGTTCAAATACGCTGGACTCATCCTCATACCAGCGACCCTTATCATGTTTGCAGGATATTCTCTTGCCGTGTTTATTGTATTTACCAATAGTATCCCGCTTGGTTTTGGACTCTACGGACTCCTCGTACTACTCTTGTCACTGGTAGGATCTGTAATTAGCTTGAGTATGATCCGTGTCATAGCGGCACTCTACCAAAATCAGCCAGCACCAAACATGATCACAGACCTCAAAAGCGCTCTTGGACTCCTCGTCCCTGCAATACTCATATCAATTATTTCTGGTCTTGCTGTAATCGGTGGTCTCATACTACTCGTCGTACCTGGTGTTATCTTTGCTGTGTGGTTCATATTTTCACTCCACGCACTCATGCTCGATGACAAACACACGGTGGATGCACTCAAATATAGTAAATCTCTCGTAAAAGGTAGATGGGGAGAAGTATTATGGAAACTCGTAGTACCAACCCTCGCATTTGCCCTTATATTTGCTATTGCACAGTGGATCTTTCGAATGATGCTTGGGATTGACGAAGGTATGCTTGCACGACTTACTATCCGTACTGGTATCTACAGCATACTGACAGTTTTCATTAGTGCGCTCATGGCTCCTATTACCACCGCAGTCACTACGATCCTTTATATAGAACTCAAGAAGACTCCTGTTGGAAGCGCTGATATAGAAGAGATAGAAGAGATAGAAGAAGTTCCCTCAAAATAAGTAAAGACGCGATTCATCGCATCTCAGCGAACATAGAAAGACTCTCACCCGAGGGTCTTTTCAATTACCTACGATAATGCTAAAATGACACTACATATCTAACATAAAAACGTATGAAATACATCCCTATTATCGGCATGGAAGTGCATGTAGAGCTCAAAACAAAGAGCAAAATGTTTTGTAGTTGTAAAAATGATCCTGACGAAACTGAGGCCAATAAGCATGTATGTGAGATTTGTCTTGGTCATCCAGGAACACTTCCTGTGCCAAACAACCAGGCTATTGAATGGACTGTTCTTATTGGCAAAGCTCTGCGGTGTGGCATTAGAGAGGTGTCA
>PKTJ01000034.1 GCA_002869205.1 Candidatus Parcubacteria bacterium
ACATTGGCTCCTAGAGGCATTGACGGCATGAGACCAACCGAAGACCATTTTTCATCTTAAACTATTTGAGATAAAAAATGGGAGGATCGGGTGGTTTTTTGTTTAAAAAAAGTAGAGACGCGATAAATCGCGTCTCTACTTTTAAACTTTATACTTTATTAACTTTCAAACTACGCCCCGTGACACTTCTTATACTTCTTACCACTACCACACGGACATGCATCATTTCTACCAACTTTGTTTCCACTTTCATCACGGACTTTTCCTTCTACAATTCCCGCTTCGGCCTTACTCGTCTTTTGTGCGCCTTTGAGTGTCATTTTGTCATCTGCCATCACACTTGGTGCGAGTTGCAGACCAATATTAACTTTGAAAATAGTGTACACAACCTCTTTTTGGATATTTGCCAAGAGTTGGTTGAAAAGATGGAAGCTTTCTTGTTTATATTCAATCAATGGGTCACGTTGTCCATATCCACGCAGACCAATCCCCTGTCTGAGATAATCGATTGCCACGAGATATTCAACCCACAAATTATCAATAGTACGAAGTAAGACACTCTTTTGAATTTCAATAGGAACACGACGTTTTTCTTCTTCAGTCTCGACCTGACTTTGTACATTTTTTATAAGTTCTCCAAACTGATGTCGTGCTTTTGCAATGAGAAATGATACCAACTTATCTCGTCTTTCAGCGTCACTCTTGTTGTCGTCTCCTGGTTTTCCAAAAGACATAATTTCCATCTTGTCTTCATGAGACAAAGGAAATATTGTTTTCATGGTTTCGTAAATTTCTTTTACATTCCAATCTTTTTCATTCACCTCTTCATCACCAGATTCATCCATTTGTGGATTTGTATGATATGAAACCACAAATTCAATTTCGCCTTCGATTAATTCTGCCATCATTTCATGCAAAGAATTGTAGATGGTACCAGATTCTGTTTTTTTGGCACCAGATTCATCATTAGGTGTGGGTCGGTCGAGCCCGACCCCTACCGTATCTTCGGCAACGTCTCCGTTTAATTCTTTTTCTGCAAGGTCTAGGGCTTGGCGACGTTTCTTGTAAATTACTTCACGTTGTTTATTCAAGACATCATCATACTCGAGTAAGTGTTTACGTGTATCAAAATGATGTGACTCTACTTTTTTTTGTGCACTCTCAAGCATGCGTGTGATAAACTTTTGTTCAATAGGCATATCATCTGGCACTTTCATACGTGTCATCACACCCTTGAGTTTATCTCCCGCAAAGATACGCATGAGATCGTCATCAGTAGAGACAAAGAATTGTGTTTCACCAGGATCTCCCTGACGAGCTGATCTACCACGAAGCTGGTTATCAATACGACGAGACTCATGACGCTCAGTACCAAGAACAAACAAACCGCCTGCATCTTTTATTTTTTGACTTTCCTCTTTCGTAGCATCGGGTCCTCCAAGCTTGATATCCACACCACGACCAGCCATGTTGGTTGCAAGTGTTACCGCACCTGGGCGACCAGCTTGCGCAATGATTTCACCTTCACGTTCATGATTTTTTGCATTCAAAATCTCATGTGTAATACCGTTGATTTCCAAATACTGACTGAGTTCTTCATTCTTCTCAACAGAAATAGTACCAACAAGCGCAGGTTGTCCTTTTGATTGACATTCTTTTAACTTTTCAATAATTGCCTTGTTTTTTCCAATATCATTTCTATAAATCCTATCAGGAAAGTCAGTTCTAGCATCTGGTCTATTTGTCGGAACGACAACTACTTCCATGCCATAAATTTTGTAAAACTCTTCTTCTTCAGTCTTGGCCGTACCAGTCATACCAGACAACTTGTCATACATACGGAAAAGATTTTGAAACGTAATAGTTGCAAGTGTGCGACTCTCACGTTGAATCTTTACATTTTCTTTTGCCTCAATTGCTTGGTGCATACCCTCGGAATATCTTCGACCAGGCATCTTGCGACCAGTAAATTCATCAATAATCACAATCTCACCTTCTTCTACAATATAATCCTTGTCACGTTTAAATAGCACTTCTGATTTGAGCGCTTGTTCTATATGATGTACGAGAAGTACTCCACCTTCAACATAAAGGTTATCGACATTGAGCCATTTTTCAAATTTTGAAATACCTGCGTCAGTCAATGTCGAACTACGCATTTTTTCATCCACATTATAATCCTCGTTTTCTTTGAGCTGCTTCACCCATTTGGCAAATTGATAATATTGTTCGGTCGCTTCTTCTGCAGGAGCAGAAATAATCAGCGGTGTACGCGCCTCATCAATCAAAATAGAATCGATCTCATCAATAATACAATAATTCATTTCTTCTTTTGGTCTCATCACCATTTGACCAACTTCTTGCACCATGTTGTCACGAAGATAATCAAACCCAAACTCATTGTTTGTTCCGTATGTAATATCACATTCATATGCTTCTTTACGACTCGCCGTTCTCAGATATTCATCTTCAATTTTAAAACTTCCATCAGCGCTTTCTTTTTCCAACTCTGCCTGATCTTTTTCTCTATCATACACAAACGTAACACGTTGGTTTTGGATAATACCAACTGACAACCCGAGAAAATCATAAATTTTTGCCATCCATACTGCGTCACGTTTTGCCAAGTAATCGTTTACCGTAATCAAATGAACACCTTTTCCACTCAGTGCGTTGAGATATACCGGCAATGTTGCGGTAAGTGTTTTACCTTCACCCGTTCTCATCTCAGCAATCTTTCCTTGATGCAAGACAATTCCACCAACAAGCTGAACATCATAATGACGCATACCCATGGTACGCTTTCCCACTTCTCGCACTGTGGCAAAAGCTTCCACGAGTAAGTCATCCAAAGTTTCACCTTCTTCAAGGCGCTTTTTAAATTCAGATGTTTTGGCTTTCAAGTCATCATCAGTAAGCTTTTCAAATTCAGACTCAAGGCCATTTATTTTGTCTACGAGTGGTTGGATTTCTTTCAATATTTTCTTGTTCTGATCACCAAACATTTTATGCAAAAAAGACATACATTTACTGTATTTATATAGAAAATTAAGCCACCTGATTATACCACCAAACTCTTCTTCTGTCTATACTTGACTTTTTCTTATTTTTGGTGTATTTTTGCAGTAGAATTCTCCACAAGAAGGGAGCTTCATGATGAAGCTGTTGAAAATCGTTTCGGCCCGACCCGTCTTCGGAAACCCGAAGACACGTGAGATCTCCTACGACGCCACCTGCGGGTGGCAGAAGATCGGCGAAGTTCTCATCGACGAGCACGGCTTCGGCCATCTCATGCTCGGCGGCTGACCTGGCCGCTCCGGCGGCTCCCCATTGATAGCCGGCGCGCGTCCCCAACGCCCCCATCCATCGCCATACCCCCTGGCGACATGGAGGTGGACGCGCGCCGGCTCCTTCTCACACAAATACACACAAAACCCCTTGACAAAAGGTGTTTTTTTGTGTATATTATGCGGGATTTTGAAACCAGCTCGAGGATGCGAATGTTCTGTACCCATTGCCGGATCATGCTCGTGATCGACGTAGATGGACGCTGTCCAACCTGCGATACTGAGATCCATAAAGAGCAGGACGACCCGTCGCCAGACACCAACACCTCCTGTACCCATAAGGAGGAAGAGCGTCATGCGATGTAGAGCCTGCAGCTCGAAGTGTTGGGCAGCACCGCTCACCACAGATGACCTGCGATCAACGTGCGACATGTGCGGACACGTACTGAGCGAGCCCATCGGCTCAGATGCGTGTGGCTGCAATCACTGCACGGCCGCCAAAGCTCGCAAAGAAACGCGAGACAAGTCGAAGAAAAACCCTCCTCGTTCGACGGGGTGACACACATGATTCGTGCGCAACACGGAGTTGAACTCTCCAGCGCGCGTGTGTGATCACCTCATTCCCCCCCCAAAACAAAACCACCAACAGATTTCTGAAGGTGGTTTTTTAATTTAAAATTTTTAGCTAGTTACTAGTTACTAATTACTATCTACATCCTGATACCCTTTCACTTCTCTCAACTCCTTTTTATCTTTATCCCTCATTTTTCCTTTTATTTTTTCAAACTCAACTTTGAGATGATCTTTTACTTTGTCAATTGCTTTGTAGAGATCCTCTGCTTCTTTTTTCATATTCATATTCTTTCCAGGAACCTGCACATTGAACTCTGCAAAATAAATTTTTCCTTTGTTATGATGAGATGAAGTCATACCCACGATAGCATCAATCCCTACAATGTTATCAAAATATTTTTCCAAATCCCCTGCTTTTTCTTCTACATACTGTTTTATAGCATCAGTCATGTCGACACCCTTTGCTTGCACATTTATTATCATAAAAATAAAATATTAAGGAATAAGGATTAAAAAGTAAGTCGATTAACTTATTTCTTAACCCCTACTTCTTACTTCTATCAAATTATCTGAATTTCTTCTTGGAGATTAACTCCACATGTATTATACACTTCTCCTTTTACATGATCAATTATGGATAACACGTCATTGGCAGTTGCGCCACCAAGATTCACAATAAAATTTCCATGCTTTTCACTCACTTGTGCATTTCCATGCTTATATCCCTTTAATTTGCATTGATCTATGAGCCATCCTGCAGAAACAATCCCTTTTTCTAAAAAGTCTTGTGGAATATCTATTTTAAAATCTACATCTTCGGTAATCTCAACATTTTTGAACGTACACCCAGACGATGCATGTCCTTGTGGTTGTGTCTGATTTCTGTATTGAATATTATTAATTGCTTGTTTTTGGAGATCTCTATTTTCTCCTTTTTCTAATTTCAACCAAACACGCAAAATAACTCCGCCATTATATTTGAAACAACTATCACGATATCCAAACCCACAGTCACCTGAAGTAAGCTCGAGAATTTCACCGTCACGATATATTTCTACTTTTTCTACTGCATCCTTCATATCCCCACCCATTGCCCCCGCATTTCCACGCACGGCACCACCAATAGTTCCCGGAACTCCCACACCCCACTCAAACCCTGTGAGGCCCGCCTTGATACTTTCTTGCGCGACCTGGACCGTAGTACATCCGGCGTCTGCTTCGATCACACCATCTTTTACCTTTATACTATTACCTTTTACCTTAATGACAACACCTTCAAACCCTTCATCTGAAACAAGAACATTACTACCTCCTCCGAGCATAACGTATTTTTCTCCCTCTCCATCGAGAAATTTCAAAAGTTCTGCAAGCGTACTCGCATCTTCCACAATTACAAAATATTTGGCTGGACCACCAATTTTGAATGTCGTGTGCTTAGCTAACGGTTCATCCACTTTTACACGACCATATTTTTTTAATTCTGTATATAGATTATCCATAATGTATAACCATTTGACTAGTTGATAAGTTCATAAGTTTTCTAGTCACTAGACAACTTATGAACTTACAAACCTACAAACTTATAAATCTTGCAAAAACCCTTAAATTAGGCTATAATCCACCCACTATGTTAGACCTAGGAAACAAACAGATAGTCTATATAACCCGCGATATTGAGCGGGCTTGTGGGTTACCGATCGATACTCACGGCTACTATATTATCTCAAATTTGAGCGACTTTGCCAAGGAAATTTCAAAAGGACACGAAAATGTCCTTCTTATTGATGAAAAAGAACAGCCCGACACGTGGAAACTTCTGAAAAATGAAAAAGTCATTGACTTTATAAATAATCTAGACAATCCACATATTGTTGTATTTAAAAACACACCACAGATTGAACGGATTTGTGAAGAACACAATTGGAACCTTCTCAATCCTTCTGCTGAACTATCAAACAACGTTGAAGAAAAACTGTCTGGGTTTGAGTGGCTTGGAGATTTGCAAAAGCACCTACCTCAAACCGAAATCAAGCTTTGTAAAGATATTATCTTTGAAGATAAACCCTTTATCTTGCAATTCAACCGTGCGCACACGGGGTCTGGTACCACACTTATTGAATCAGAAGAACAGTTGAAAAAAATCCAAGAAAAATTTCCCGAGCGCGATGTACGTATTTCAGATTATATAGAAGGGCCGATGTTTACCAGTAATAATATTGTTACAAACAATACCACGCTTGTAGGAAATATTAGTTATCAGATTACTGGACTCGAACCTTTTACAGATCAATCATTTTCAACTATTGGAAATG
>PKTJ01000047.1 GCA_002869205.1 Candidatus Parcubacteria bacterium
CTGCTATACTATCATCCGTAGCGAGTAAGGAGCCTTATTATTACCTTTGGCATTGAGGTCATCCTTCTTGCTACATACGAGCACCTATCATTTTTTGATGGGTGTTTTTATTTATGTGCGAAATTACGAAACGTACGAAATTACGAAAGATAATTGATGTGTATAATTATATATTAAAGCACAGTTATACGAGATAAAAATATTTCAGAATTTATCTCAAAATACTTTAATTTTGTATCTTTCGTATGTTCGCACATAATTATTTTTTTGCTTTTTTCTTTCGTGCCCCACCACGTTTTCTTGTGGGGTTCTCTTTGAGAAGGGTTTCGCATTCTTCGAGCGTTAGATCTTTTGGTTCTTTTTCTTTAGGAATTTTTGCATTTGTCTTAGTTGTGGGATCTGTGATGTATGGGCCATAGCGACCATTCAATACTTGTATCTCACTACCTTCAAATGTTTGTATAATTTTTTCAGCGTCAGCTTTCTTTTTTTCAGCCACAATTTCGAGTGCTCGCTCTAGTGTAATGGTATATGGATCATCTTCTTTGATAGAGTAAAATTTTTCCAATACTTTGACATATGGGCCAAATCGTCCAATTGCAACCATTACTTCATTTCCGTCTTTGTCTTCGCCTACAACGCGAGGAAGTTTGAGGAGTTCTAGTGCTTCTTCAAGCGTAATAGTCTCAACACTCTGTCCTTTTTTGAGTGAAGCAAATTGTGGTTTTTCTTCATCGTCTTTTGATCCTTTTTGGACAAACGCACCATATCTACCTACGCGTGCATAAATAGGTTTACTGGTCTTTGGATCAATGCCTAGTTCGTGCATACCTACTGTTTCTTCCTTGCTAAGGTTGTCAGTTTTCAAAACAAGATTTTCGTGAAATGGATGATAGAAGGTGGATATAATTGGTTTCCAGTCTTTGGTTCCTGCAGCAATCTCATCTAGGTTTTCTTCCATGGTTGCGGTAAATTTGAAATCAGCAACATCTGAAAAATGTTCTACAAGTAAGTCTGTTACCACAAACGCAATGTCTTCAGGAAAGAGACGTTTGTTGTCATCACGTGAAACATAGCCGCGTGATTCAACTGTAGAAATAGTTGGCGCATATGTAGATGGGCGACCAATACCATATTCTTCAAGCGCTTTAACAAGTGTTGCATCTGAATATCGTGCTGGAGGTTCTGTAAAATGTTGTTCCGGTTTGAGTTCTTTGCAATCAATTTTTTCTCCTTCTTTGAATTCAGGGAGCATTTCTTCTTTTACCGCCTCTGGATACAGTTTTAACCATCCATCAAAAATCATGGTTTGTCCTGTCGTACGAAATAAATATTGATTTGCGTCGATATCTACACTCGTTCTATTCAAGCGTGCGTCAGACATCTGAGTGGCTACAGCTCGTTTCCAGATGAGCGTATATAATTTGAGCTGTTTAGGATCGAGATGGTCTTCCATTGACTCAGGGGTGCGTGTAGGATCTGTTGGTCTCACTGCTTCATGAGCCTCTTGAGCGCCTTTTGACTTTGTCTTAAAAGCACGTGGTTTTTTCAGTTCATACTCTTCACCAAATTCTTTGTGTACAAATTCTTTTGTCTCTCCAATAAATTTTTTAGATAGATTTACTGAATCTGTACGCATATATGTGATCAAACCTGTCTCACCTTCACTTCCTAGTTTCACACCTTCATAGAGTTGTTGAGCAAGACGCATGGTCTGTTTGGCAGAGTAGCCAAGTTTGTGACTTGCTTGTTGTTGTAGTGTTGAGGTGGTGAACGGTGCTGGCGGAGTACGTTTGGCTTCTTTTTTTGTTATATCACTTATAATATATGATGCGTCTTTCAGATTTTTCAAGATAAGATCCATTTGATCCTTATCTTTTATATCAAGTTTATTTACTTTTTTGTTATCAATTTTATGAAGCTTTCCTACAAAATCATGCTCTTTGTGGAAGAGCGCTTCAAGTGTCCAATATTCTTCTGAATCGAATTCTTTTCTTTCTCGTTCACGATCTACTATGAGACGCACCGTCACTGATTGCACACGTCCAGCCGATAGACCGCGAGCCACTTTTTTCCATAGAAATGGTGAGAGTTCGTATCCTACAAGTCTGTCGAGTACACGACGAGCTTGTTGCGCATCTACGAGCTTTTGATCAATGTGTGTCGGGTTTTTCAGCGCCTCTTCTATCGCATGCTTGGTAATTTCGTGAAATACAATACGCTTTGCTTTTTCTGGCTTTACATCGAGAATATATGCAAGATGCCAAGAGATGGCTTCTCCTTCGCGGTCTTCATCAGTCGCGAATATAATCTCATCTGCTTTTTTAGCAAGATCTTTTAGTTTTTTTACTTGTTTACTTCTATCTTTGGAAGTAACATATTCAGGCTCAAATGTGCCACCTTCTATATCTATCCCCATCTTACTCTTTGGTAAGTCTCTCAAGTGACCAAAAGAAGACTCTACAGTGTAGCCTTTACCAAGAAATTTTTTTATTGTTTTTGCCTTTGTGGGGGACTCCACAATAACAAGTGTACTCATATAAGTAGTTTATATTTAGATGTGGTACAGCATAAATGAAATTGACGAACGTGTCAAATATTGGTATTATTTTAGTATAATTAACATTTTTTACTATATGACAGGTGGAGATGACAAGGACACTTCTTTTGTCCCAAGCGCTGATGGAGAGCGAGCTGCTTTTAGTTTGGCTGATATTGAGGCTGCTTTGGATGTTGAGCCAGAAGTTGAGGCTGAACAAATAGTAGAAAAAAATGTGGACGAACAGGCTGTAGAATTTTTTACTTTTTTAGATTCTGTACTCCAAGGAGAACTTAGAAATAGTAAAGGAGAGTTATATTCTGAAATGAATAAAGGGCTCATAAAAAGACAACTAAAAGGATGGTATGAAGACTATAGACATGGCCAAAAAGAGCTTTCTCAGGAAGATTGGCAAGCACATTTAGTTGCATTAGAAAATAGAAGTGGACCTTTGTACAATAAAATGACACGAGTCGCCCCAAGCGGAGAGGGTATACTTGAACATTGGGAGAAGTTAATGAAAAAGATCATAGAAACACGCATAGAGGAATATAACCAGAGTGAGGTTAGGCAGACATCAGAACAAAATGCAGTTTCATCAGCAGAGGAACAAGAAGGGTGGACACTTGAAACATTACGTCAGCAAGAGGTGATATGGACAGATCAATTTGTTACCTGGGTGGCCGGTCAGAATTTTACGAGCCCGCAGATGCTTAGAGATGTGTGGCTGGAATTTTATAGACAGCAAGTTCCTGCAAGTCCTGTGCGTCCAGGGACGTTGAGTCCTGCTACACACAAAGGCACAAGAGAAGTGACACTCAATACATATATCAATAGCACCCCTCAAGAGATCAATGTAAAAGTTTATGTAGGGCATACAAAGAGCAGAGAGCTTACTATATTTTTAGATTACGTATAGTACAAGTAAGTGATTAATAGCTTACAAATTTCGCTGTGTTAAGTTATTTTTTGTATTAATACATTGACAAATGCTCTATTTTGTGTTATGATGTTTTATTAATTTACTCACCTAACCAATTTCTTATGAAAAAAAGAATTCTGCTTAGTGTATTATCTCTCATGCTCGTGCCGTCTATGGTGCTTGGTTTTTCATGGACAAGAGATAGTGCTGTTGAAATTCAACAAAACTTAGCTTCAAACTATGAGCCAAGTGGTGTTATCTGGAATCCAGATTATAATGCTTTGTTTGTGGTCAGTGATGAAGGAGACCTTACGAAAATAAATATAGATGGATCCAATGAAACTGCTTGGAGAATTGGAGGGGACTTGGAAGGGTTAACCATTGATCAATCTGATCCTAGATATATTTATATTGCAAAAGAAAGGCCTTTTGCGTTAATTAAGTTTGATCCAATAAATGGTACGATCGTAAAAAACGTAAGTCTAGTTGGCGTTGTACCTGCTGTATCAAGTGTAAATCAAGGTATTGAAGCTGTGGCATATGTGCCAAACGGAGATCATACCTATAGCCATTCTCCCAATGGAGGTCTTTTTTACCTTGGGGTTCAAGAGGGCGGGAGAATCCATGTTGTTGATGTAAATTTTGGTTCTGGAAATGCTGTGTTGGTAGATTCTTTTGTTCCTGTTTCTGGTAGGGGAGATCTTGCTGGTTTGCATTACAATTATGAAACAAAAACTATTTTTATTTTATATGATAGTTCAAATAGATTGAGAGAAATAAAAACAGACAAGACGTTTGTCGAAGAATACGTTGTACCTGGTAACGCACAAGAAGGTGTAACTTTTTTACCTGGTTGTCCAAGTGGTGCGACTTCTATATTCATTGCCGAAGATTATCCCTCAAAGGTTTTGAGATACGATGGTTTTCCTTTGTCTTGTCCAGTATTAGATACTGATGGAGACGGAGTTACTGATGATATGGATATGTGTGAAGGTTATGATGATGCAGCTGACCTTGATCAAGATGGTACCCCTGATGGGTGTGATACTATCGATAATAGAGATGATGATAATGATGGTATTGTGAATGAATATGATATGTGTCCTGGTCATGATGACGCAATTGATACAGATGCTGACAACATTCCTGATGGATGTGATACTGTCGACAACAGAGATAGTGATAATGACGGTGTCATTAATGAATATGATATTTGTGTAGGTTATGACGATAATCTTGATGTAGACAGCGACGGTATTCCAGATGGTTGTGATGACACAGACGATAGATTTTGTGCAGCAAACATCGGTGAGCTTGGTAAGACCTCAGTCATACAAGAAGACAACGCTCAGTGGCATACGGTTAATCTTCAAAATACATATATAGATCCTGTGGTTATTGCACAGATGAGTACCTATAACGGAAGTAACCCTGCTCATATTCGACTTAGAAATGTTGGTAACACTTCATTTGAATTTCAGATCGAAGAATGGGATTATCTTGATCAGTGGCATACGACTGAGGAGATTACTTATATTGTAATGGAGCGTGGAAGTTATGAGGTAAATGGCGTTATGGTAGATGTTGGTAGTGCCACACTTAAACATAATTTTAAGACCGTTACTTACGGGGCACAATTTGAAAACGTCCCTGTCGTATTATCACAAGCACAAACCTATAATGGTGGACAAGCTGTAGTAACACGACAAAAAAATATTGACACAAATAGTTTCAGTGTCAAATTAAAAGAAGAAGAAGGAAATGATGGTTCTCATGCAAATGAGGAAGTCGGTTATATTGCAATAGAAGGCGGTTCACACATGCTCGGAAATACATTTTTCAATGCAATTGTAACTCCAGATAATGTGACTCATTCATGGCAAACAGTGAACTTTAGTTCAATGAATAACCCATTTTTCTTTTCAATGATGCAAAGTCATGATGGGGGAGATAGTGCAGGAATGCGTCACAGAAATGTAGGATCTAATAGCGTTGAAATAATGATTGAAGAAGAGCAGTCTAGGGATAGTGAAATGAGTCACACTACTGAGTCTGTTGGATATCTTGTTCTTGACGGTGTCGGAACTATCACAACAGAACTGATGTGTTCTCTAAACTAATTACTGTGTTATACGTGTAATTTTACCTCACCACTTAAGAAGATTGAACCAGTGACCAGAATAATGTCACTGGTTTTTTTTGTCTGTTTTTTGCTCCACGCGAGAGCATCTTTTGGATCGAGAAAAATTTCAATGTTACTTTTAGGTAGAAGTTTTTTTAGCTGTTTTGCAATTTGTTGAGGGTCAGCAACTTTGCGGAATGGGTTTGTAGTATTTTTGGTTACTGCAATAGTTTTTGGTTTAAGCGTGCTGAGACTTTTTAACATTTTCAATATATTTTTGTCTGCTGAAAAACCGAGAATAAGGTGCACCTCTTTTTTTTCTGACCGCAATA
>PKTJ01000046.1 GCA_002869205.1 Candidatus Parcubacteria bacterium
AAAAGTCAATAAAAAAACAGTAGAGACGCCCCGATGTAACGTCGGGGCGTCTCTACTGTTTTTGATTCAATATACTTGAATAAATATATTCAACCAAGTGAGCGACGTCTGTCTGAAGCCTTCGCTTACCTGGACTGACGTCGCTTACCGGACTGCTGGGTGCTTGTCCGGCGGGGTTTGTGGGAGTCCTTGTCCGCGAGTTCTACATGTACCGCGATCTCACACGGCTTCGGGCCATCTGGAAGGCGGTGAAGGGTCCTGTGACCAGCTGGTCGACCAGATAGTTCTCGCTAAGCTCCTCTCGGATCAGAGCAGAGAACGCGTACATCGACTGGCCAAACTGACCAACCTTCGCGATCGAACGGGAGAAGAGTGCGCTCATGGCACGCTCCTGTGACAATGGATTCCGCAATATGCTACACTATATTTAGAAAAAAGTCAATATTCTTGCTTTTTTAGCCAAATTTGTTACTATATATGTAGTCTACTTA
The DNA here is from genome assembly GCA_002869205.1 of Candidatus Parcubacteria bacterium. Classification (GTDB taxonomy): domain Bacteria; phylum Patescibacteriota; class Patescibacteriia; order Magasanikbacterales; family UBA922; genus BM521. Next base: position 492 of record PKTJ01000046.1, read on the forward strand.
TAAATTTAAGGGTTGACGTATTAGTCAAGAACCCCTCCTGACCTCCCCTAATAGGGGAGGGAAATGGTTCCCCTTTTTTCTTAATCTTTGAAGTCTGTGAAAGATTTTTTGAAAGTGACAATTAGAGAGGCAGGGGAGCTAGCAAAGGACTATTTTGAAAAAGGTGTTTCTTTTGAAGTAAAAAGTCATTTGGCTGATCTTTTGACTGTGGCAGATGTGAAGACAAGTGAATATATAGTTAATGCCATCAAAGAAAAATATCCAGATCATAGTATAACGAGCGAGGAGTTAGAAGAATCTATAAATCCGGGTGCTGAATTTGAGTGGGTGATTGATCCGATTGATGGAACACGAAATTTTGCTGTTGGTATTCCGATGTGGTGTATCATTATCGCTCTTGTACACAATGGTGAAACAATCCTCGGTGCGGTGTATAATCCTATTGGTAATCAATTATTCTTTGCAGAGCGTGGGCACGGTGCAACGGTAAATAATATGCCAATCAAGGTTGGAGACAAAGATGATTTTGAAATGGCGATTGCAAATTTTTCTCGTATGCCATATAAGGGAGAGGTGTATGGACATCGCATTGAAGAATACAAACATTTTCTTGATAAGTTAAACAGAGATACCAGCAGCTGGATACATCAGTTTGGTTCTATGCTACCTATGTGTCATATGGCTGCAGGTGGAATTGATTTCTGTGTGCAGAATGCTGGACTTGATCATGATTATTTGGCACCGGCTCTCATAGCTCGAGAGGCAGGGTGCACGGTAACTGATAGTGAAGGAAACGAGTGGAAACGTGGAAGACAAGATATTGTAGCAACCAATCCAAAACTTCATCCAAAAGTCATGGAATTATTTAATTAGTTTTTATGAATATATACGATCCAAAACAAATTGAAAAGAAATGGCAGAAATATTGGGAAGACAATAAGACGTTTGAAGTAGAAAAAGATAAAACAAAAGAAAAGTTTTATTCTCTTATTGAATTTCCATATCCATCTGGAGTAGGATTGCATGTTGGGCATCCACGTCCTTTTACTGCCATGGATATCGTTTCTCGCAAAAAAAGAATGGATGGATTTAATGTGTTGTATCCGATCGGATTTGATGCGTTTGGGTTACCTACAGAAAACTATGCAATCAAAACAGGAAGACCTCCAGCAGAAGTCACTGCAGAAAATATTGCAAATTTTACACGTCAGCTCAAGATGCTTGGGTATAGTTTTGATTGGTCTCGCGTTGTTGATACGACTGACCCAACATATTTCAAATGGACACAATGGCTTTTTTTGCAATTTCACAAACATGGTCTTGCATATAAAAAAACCATGCCAATAAACTGGTGTCTTTCGTGTAAAATTGGACTTGCTAATGAAGAAGTGGTTGATGGAAAGTGTGAACGGTGTGGTGGGGATGTAGAAAAACGAGATAAAGAACAATGGATGCTTGCAATTACAAAGTATGCTGACAGTTTACTTGCTGGACTAGAAGATGTTGATTATATTCCACAAGCACGAACACAACAGGAAAATTGGATTGGGCGTTCGGAGGGAGCTTCTATTAAATTTCGCGTCATTCCGAATCTGAAAAGTGAGGAATCTAGACACAGCGGGTCGGGATCCCTCGTCGTACCTCCTCGGGATGACGTAAACATCGAAGTATTTACAACTCGTCCAGATACGTTGTTTGGTGCCACTTATATGGTTTTGGCTCCAGAAGGCGAGTATGTACAGCAATTGAAAGACTATATTAGTAATTGGGATGAAGTGGAAGAATATATCAATAAGGCAAAACTTAAATCCGATCTAGAACGTACAGAATTGCAAAAAGAAAAAACAGGAATAAAGTTAGAAGGTATGATGGTGATTAACCCGGTGAATAATGAAGAAATTCCAGTTTTTGTTGCTGATTATGTTTTGGCAAATTATGGTACCGGAGCTATTATGGCAGTACCGGGTCATGATGAGAGAGATTTTGAGTTTGCAAAGAAATACGATTTAGAAATCAGAGAAGTTATTTCAGGTGGAAATATTTTAGAATCTGCTTATTCTGGTGATGGCGTATTAGTAAATTCAGATTTTCTTAATAATAAAAATGTTGTAGATGCAAAAAAAGAAATAATTTCATGGCTTGAAGAAAAACATATTGGAAAAGGAAAAGTACAATTTAAACTTCGCGATTGGGTTTTTTCACGTCAGCGTTATTGGGGTGAGCCGATTCCTTTGGTTTATTGTGAGAATTGTGCAGAAAAAAGTAAAAAGTTAAAAGTTAAAAGTCAAAAAGTCGTTTTGATTCATGGAATAAGTGGTCATGCGCAAGAAAATTGGTTTCCTTGGTTGAAAGATGAATTAGAACACATAGGTTATACTGTTTATGTCCCAAATTTACCACATGCTGAACATCCAAATTTAGAAGAATGGGTAGACGAACTTTGTAAATTACCAATTGACGATGGTGATGAAATAGTCGTCGTAGGTCATAGTTTGGGTGCACCGGTAGCCTGTAAATTTGTGGAACAAAAAAATATAAAAATTAAAAAATTAATTTTGGTAGCGCCAACTGGTACACAACAAGAAAAAGATTGGTCTGGATTAAAATCTGTCGGTCTCGACGAAAAAGCTTTAAAATGTATTCATAATTTTAATAGTGCAAAAAAAGATTGGAAACATATTGTTAGTTTGACTGAAGAATCTGTTATTTATTTGTCAGATAACGACCCATATATTCCACTAAGTGTAAAAAATGATTATCAAGAACTCAATGCTAGAATAAAAGAATTTTCAGGCAAAGGTCACTTTAATAGGAAAGTTGGCATGACACAGTTTCAAGCAATTTTGTCTGAATTTAATTATGAAGAACATCTAAATTCTGGTTGGATTCCACTTCCAGAAGATCAACTTCCACTTGAACTTCCACAAGTAGAAAAATATGAACCAACTGAAACAGGGGAATCACCACTCGCAGCGATTGAAGAATGGGTGAATACGACGTGTCCGCAGTGTGGTGGTTCTGCACGACGTGAAACAGACACGATGCCAAATTGGGCTGGTTCGAGTTGGTATTTCTTGCGCTACATGGATCCACACAATGACAAGGAATTTGCATCACCGGAAAATTTGAAATACTGGGCGCCTGTGGATTGGTATAATGGTGGTATGGAACATACCGTATTACATTTGTTGTATTCTCGTTTTTGGAATCAATTTTTGTATGACATTGGTCTTGTGCCCACAAAAGAACCATATAAGAAGCGCACAAGTCACGGAATGATATTGGCTGAAGATGGTGAGAAGATGAGTAAAAGTCGTGGAAATGTAATTAATCCAGATGAGATGGTAGAACAGTTTGGAACAGATGCATTTCGATTGTATATTATGTTTATGGGACCGTTTGATCAGGCTGTCGCTTGGAATACTGACGGCGTGAAAGGTATGAGAAGGTTTTTGGATAAAGTTTGGAATTTGCAGGAAAAAGTCGTGGTTGCAGAAGCAAAAGATAATAATCTCACAAGACTTGTACATCAAACAATTAAAAAAGTTACACAAGATATTGATAAGATGAATTTTAATACAGCCATTTCATCACTCATGGAATTTACAAATGTGCTGACAAAAGAAGAGAAAATATCGAAAGCTGGATATGCTGTGCTGGTTAAACTTCTTTCAGTTTTCGCACCACACATTGCAGAAGAATTATGGAGTGAAATTGGTAATACGAAAAGTATTGCGTATGAAGCATGGCCACAGTATGATGAAAGTCAGCTTGTAGAAGATGAAGTTACCCTTGCAGTACAAGTAAATGGAAAACTTCGTGCGACATTGGTTGTACCTGCAGATATTACAGAGGAAGATGCAAAAGCTCGGGCGCTTGGACATGGGGATATAGGGAAATGGCTTGAAGGAAGAGAGCCGAAGAAAGTTATTTATGTGAAGGCTAAATTGGTGAGTATTGTAGTATGATAAAAGCCCCGAAACGGGGTGTGGGATTAACACAATTTATAGAATCAAAAAGCAGAGTGTTTTTTATACTCTGCTTTTGTTTTTTATTAGGCGTTGGAATTATTTCAGTTTCAGATTTTCAAATTGATTTGTTGTATTTAGGAATTGTATTTTTTGTATTAATTATTTTTGTCATTATATATTGGAAAAATAAATTATTTCGTTTTTTATTATTATGTATTTTATTTTTTATATTAGGATTTGTTCGATATGTAATTGCAATTCCGCAGGATAGTGAGAAAAATATTGTGCATTATGCAGGGCAGCGTGCCAAGGTCATGGGGTATGTGTCGGCAGAGCCAGATGTGCGATTGGATGGGGTGCGGTATATTGTTAATGTGCGCAGTGTAGAGACGCGATTTATCGCGTCTTCAAAATATAATCAAAATATCGCGTCCAATACGGAGACGCGATCAATCGTGTATGTACGGGCGCAAGGCAAAATATATTTCAAATCAGGGTTATATCCGCGCTTCGCATATGGCGATAAATTAGAATTGCAGTGTAGTTTGCGTGCGCCAGAGCCAGTAGAAGATTTTCGATATGATAAATATTTAGCCAGGTATAGGGTATTTGTCATTTGTCAGGAGGCAAAGATCAGAAAGATTGGATATGGTGAAGGGGGTAGATTTTTGAGAGGGATTTTTGGTGTGAAGAATGTTGTGGCTGAGCGTATTAATATTTTGTGGCATGAGCCCTATGCGAGTTTTATGGCCGGATTATTGTACGGTTATCGTGGTGGTCTTGGAGAATTAAATGAATTATTTTCGCGTACAGGGGTTACACATATTGTTGCGATCTCTGGATATAATATTACGATCATTGCAACAATTTTGATTACGCTGTGTACGCACTTATATATTCCACGCAAAAAAGCGTTCTGGATTATCGCGGGAGGCATTATCGTATTTGTTATATTTGCTGGAGCGAGTGCTAGTGTGGTGCGTGCAGGTATTATGGGGGTAATTGTATTACTTGCCAAGCAAGTTGGCCGTGCTTCGCGCGTTGGAAATGTAATGATGCTCACAGCGGTTGTGATGAGTTTACAAAATCCATACATTCTAATGTGGGATGCAGGTTTTCAGCTTTCTTTTATTTCCACACTCGGTTTGGTGTATCTCGTGCCGGTGATAGAAAAGCCGTTTGTAAAATTACCAGAAGTATTTGGCATAAAAGAATCACTTGTTACCACACTCGCAGCAATTGCTGCCACACTTC
>PKTJ01000017.1 GCA_002869205.1 Candidatus Parcubacteria bacterium
ACTTCTCGAAAAACAGAAGAAAGGAAAGAAGAAGATGATGTCTATGGGTAAAGGAAAAGTAAATATTCCATCAGAAGCTTATTTGGCAGTTTTAAAACGTTAATATTTAAATACATTATTATGTTCGACTCAAAAATCATTAAAAGACTATGGACAGTGATTGGCATCATCGCGATACTCGCTATGGTTTTCTTCACCATCATGCCAGCATTCTACTAGTATGTCCAAAATCGCAATAGACATCGCACTTCTTCCACCTGATGGCGTGATGGATATTTGTGTTGAACTTTCTCAAAATTTTCCTGATAAATCAGGGAGGTCTCCACTAAATAAAGTTGACAACTTGCCTCATATTTCATTATTTATGGGAATGGTTGAAGAAAACGAATTAAACGCATGTATAAACGAATTAGAAAAGTTGGTCAAAAATATATATTCTTTTGAGGGACATATTACAGAATTGGTGGAGCCGGAAGATAAAAAAGATACTGCATTCTATTTCAGAATAGAAAAATCTGAAAAACTTAACAATCTACACAAAATCTTAATAGAGGGTCTTTCTAAATATTTTCCAAAACAATCAACAAAAAACATGTACTTTGGGTATCCAGATGAAAATATAGATGAACAAACATTTTTTTGGGTAGATAATTATATTACTGGATCAAGTTTAGAAAAATTCAATCCACACATCACTTTAAAAGGTTGTGCCAAACCCACATCTCCTAAACTACCTATTACTTTTCAAGCAAATCGAATAGCTTTGTGCCATCTAGGGGACTATTGCACATGTCGAAAAATTCTTTATGAAACTAGACTATAATCAGTGAAATCGTTTTTTAATCTGTGGAATCAATGTTAAAAAAATGGGAGGTCTTACCTGACCCACCACAATCTTTTTTTGAAGAATTTCCTGAGCTACCAAAAACGGTAGCTTCTTTGCTATATCATAGAAATATAAAAACGCAAAAACAAATAGATGAATTTTTAAACCCTGATTATTCTGAAGATATTCACGATCCATTTCTATTTAAAGATATGGAAAAAACCGTGAACCGGATTTTCAAAGCAGTGGAAGAAAAAGAAAAAATTGTTGTACACGGAGACTATGATGCTGATGGTGTTACTGCTGCAACAATCCTCATATCAACACTCGAAGCTATTGGTTCAAAAAATAATGATGTGTTTCTCCCCCATCGCGAAACTGATGGATATGGATTGAACACAAATACGATTCAAAATTTATCTGACGAAAAAACCAATCTCATTATCACCTGCGATTGTGGTATTAGCAATGTAAAAGAAGTGGAGCTAGCTAATGAATTGGGCATAGATGTCATTATCACAGACCACCATTCGGTTCCAGAGCAACCTCCAGAAGCCTTTGCTATTATTCATCCAAAAGTAGATGACAATTATCCCTGCAAAACACTCGCTGGTGGTGCAGTAGCATTCAAGCTCATGCAAGGAATCTTGCGAAAACACAAAGAAAAAAATGAGGCTCTTGCAAATGGACAAACTCACGAACAGTTTGAAAAATGGCTTCTAGATATGGTGGCGATTGCTAGTGTTGCTGATATGGTACCACTTGTCGGTGAATCACGAACACTTACAAAATATGGTCTTATTGTACTAAATAGAACTAAACGTATTGGATTACAAAAATTATTACTCCAAGCAGGCCTAACAGACAAAAAGCGAGAGATAGACGCACACACAATAGGATTTCAGATTGCCCCACGTATCAATGCTGCTGGACGCATAAACCATGCCAATGTAGCCTACAATCTCATGATGGCGCAAGATGATGCTAATGCGACAGACCTCGCTCGTGAGCTTGACGAAAACAACAAAGAACGACAAAACATTACCGAAACACTCTTGAAAGAAGCAACAAAACAAATCGAGCCTGATCAAAAAGATAATCCAATTCTTTTTGCACTTGGAAAAGAATGGTCTACAGGTCTTGTGGGACTTATTGCAGGAAGACTCAAAGAAAGATATTACAAACCAAGTATTGTAATGGCAGAAAATAATGGTGAAATTACAGGATCTGGTAGAAGTGTAGATGGATTTAATATTATTGAATGTTTTCAAGAGATGCCTGAACAATTTACCAAATTTGGCGGTCATCCTATGGCATGTGGATTTACACTGGCATCAGGAAAACTCGAAAGTTTCAAAGAAAAACTTACCCAAAAATTAATAGAAAAAACAAAAGATAAAGACCTCACTCCAACACTTGATATTGATGCACAGATCAGTCTAGAAAATGTAGATTGGGATTTGTATGATATACTAGACAAGTTCAAACCGTTTGGACAAATGAATGAAAAACCAAGATACCTCGCACGCAATGTAAAAATAAAGAACGTCCAACCACTTGGAAAAGATAAAAAACATATCAAAATATTCTTGGAAAATGCACAGAAAACACTTATAGCAATTGGCTGGAACCTCTGTGGTACAAACCAGACAAACTGGTGTGAAGAACTGAATCAAGATGATGTTATTGACATAGTATTTGAAATTGATGTAAATGAATGGAATGGCAATCGTGAATTACAATTAATGATTGTGGATCTGCGTCTGTCATCCTGAGGGCAGCGAAGGATCTTTCCTAAGAAAGACTTAAACAATATTCTTATATATTAAATTAAATATATCCGTGGCAAGAAAGATTCCTCGTCGTCTCTTTCAGGACTCCTCGGAATGACAAGCACTATGAAACTTACTATTTACACAGACGGTGGTTCTCGCAATAATCCCGGTCCTGCCGCAACAGGTGTTGTAATAAAAAATGAACAACACGAAACAATTGCCAACTACGGTGAATATCTAGGTGAACAAACAAATAATTATGCAGAATATGCTGCAGCCATCTCTGGACTAAAAAAAGCAAAGGAGCTTGGTGGCACGGAAATAGAATTGATTGTGGACAGTAAACTCGTATGTGAACAACTCAATGGCAACTGGAAAGTAAAAGAACCAACACTTCAAAAGCTGTTTGTCGAGGCCTGGAATGCACTGCAGGAATTCAAAAAAACAAAAATCTTGCATACACTACGTGAGGGAAACAAAGAAGCTGACGCCGAAGTAAACAAAGTACTCGATAACAGATAAGTAGAGATACTGTAAAGACGCCCCGACGTAACATCGGGGCGTCTCATAAACACACAAAATAAAAAACTTCCAGTTATGGAAGTTTTTACTTTATGAACTTTTTAACTTGTTAACTTTTTAATTCCTTACCCAGCTCTTCTAACATTTTCTTCACCTTTCGACCCGCCTTCTTCGGCACATCCACAATAACTTTAACGTACTGATCCCCTCGTCCATGATGATGAAGTCGTGGAACACCCAATCCTTTGAGTTTAAACTTTTGATGAGACTGCGTGCCTGCTGGAATAACTAGTTTTTTATTTCCTTCAAGTGTTTCAATTTCAACTTTGTCTCCAAGTACTGCTTGTGGATATGAAATGATAATTTCTGTATGAATATCGTCCCCTCTACGTTCATACCCCTTTTCTGTTTTTACATGAACCTTTACATACAAATCCCCTGGCGCACTACCAACACCTGCTGATTCACCCTTTCCTGACAAACGAATCGCTTCGCCTTCTGAAATACCTGCGGGAATTTTTACCTTATATTTTGATTCACTACGAACCATACCATCACCACCACAATGCTTACACATTTTTTCTGGAACTTGTCCTGTACCCTGACATTTGGAACAAGTCACGACTTGCTGTATTGCCCCGAGCATTGTTTGCTGCACATGGCGCACTTGACCCTGGCCATTACAATCACCACACGTCTTGGTCTTGGCTCCAGGTTCTGCACCAGAACCGCTACATGTATCACACGCATTGTTTTTGGTAAGTTTTACTTCACGTTCCACACCAAATACTGCTTCACGAAATTCTAGCTGAACATCGATCTGTACATCATTACCGCGTGCTTGTCCACGTCCTCGTGTACGTCCACCACCAAAACCAAACATATCACCAAACAAATCTCCCAAATCTATGCCACCAAAATTTCCACCACCCTGGAAACCACCTCCGCCACGCGTTGCGTTCATGAAGTCATCCCAATTCATTCCACCACCAAAACCACCTTGTTGCGCAAAATCAGCACCGAATTGATCGTACTGTTTACGTTTACTTTCGTCGCCCAAAACTTGATAGGCTTCATTTATTTCTTTAAACTTTTTTTCATCACCATCCTTTTTGTCTGGATGATGCTTGTGTGCAAGTTTACGAAACGATTTTTTGAGTTCATCTACACTGGCATTTTTTTCAACACCGAGGATCTTATAATAATCTTTTCCCATGTTATTTTATAATTACTGCATCATCTGCTTCCAAATGACTACTGAATCATTATCTAAATTAGTAAGCTCAAGTGTTTTATTACCCACCTCTTTTACCATATAATCACCGTAAATATATGACTGATCAGTCATGAGTGTAAATCCATTTACACCATATTCCCACTCACCTGTCTCCTCTACAGAATAATCGCCATTACGCTGTGATTGCATTTCCCATGTATGATCTGTACGTATATTAAAAATACGCATACCACCAGTCTCCATTTCTTCTGTCCAAATACCTACGACCATAGTCTCGGTATCAGATAATTCAACACCATTTGTATTGTGTGATGGTTCAGTAACTTCCACAGTGTATCCACATCCCGTAAGGAATACTACTAAAAATAGTATGGTAATTATTTTTTTCATACAAAACGATTAATGATGTTCGATTGCAAGATCCATAATAAGCATAAAAAATGCAAATAATGGAAACAGTACGAGTAATGCTGTTCGACTCATTCCAAAGAGTAATGAGATAATCGAAGTGAGGACAAACAACAAAAGCAATCCTGTGAGAAGCACCCACATGCGATGTCGACGCGCGCGTTCACGCTTTTGGTGAAAGAAAAGACGCATAGAAAATGAGTTAAAAGTTATAAAGTTCTTAAAGTTAAAAAGCTGCTATGTATTTGAGTTCTTTATGAACTTTCAAACTTTTTAACTTTCTAACTCTTACCATTATACCACAATGGGACGAAGATTACCTCCGTCCCACTATGAGCTAAAAATTATGCACTTTTCTCGTCGCCATCCACTACCTCACCTTCTACACTTTCATTTTCATCAGCTTTCTTTTCTTCTGTACCACCTTCTGCTGATTGTTCACCTGCAGCTTTTTGTGCTTCCTGTTCCTGTTGGTACATTTTCATACCTACTGCTTGTGCTGCGGTAGAAAGTTCTTCAGAAACTTTTTTGATCTCTTCTACATTTTCAGATTCAAGTGCTTTTTTCAAAGCCTCAAGCCCTTCATTAACTTTTGTTTTTTCTTCTTCTGTAACTTCAATCTTTTTCTCTTCTACATCTTTCATCATCTTTTCAGTTGTGTAGATCATGGTGTCAGCAGTATTTTTGACATCAATCATCTCACGCTTCTTCTTGTCTTCTTCTGCGTGAGCTTCACCTTCTTTTTTCATCTTTTCAATTTCATCATCAGAGAGTCCTGAAGATGCTTCAATACGAATAGACTGTTCTTTGTTTGTTGCTTTGTCTACTGCTTTTACATTGAGGATTCCGTTTGCATCGATATCGAATGTAACCTCGACTTGAGGAACACCGCGTGGTGCTGGTGGAATACCATCAAGCATGAAACGACCAAGTGACTTATTGTCGGTAGCCATTTCACGTTCACCTTGCAATACATGAATTTCTACACTTGGCTGATTGTCAGCTGCAGTTGAAAAAACCTGTGACTTAGATGTTGGAATGGTCGTATTACGTTCAATAAGCTTCGTACCAACGCCACCAAGAGTCTCAAGACCAAGTGAAAGTGGTGTTACATCAAGGAGTAAGATATCTTTACCAAGGTCACCTTGAAGTTGACCAGCTTGGATAGCGGCACCAGTTGCCACTACTTCGTCTGGGTTTACACTAGAGTTTGGTTTTTTACCAAAGAACTCTTCTACCTTCTTTTGGACAAGAGGCATACGTGTCATACCACCCACGAGAATAACCTCATCAATGTCTTCTTTTTTAAACCCTGCATCAGTAATAGCTTTTGCAACAGGAACCATGGTTTTTTCCACCAACTCTGTTACAAGCTCTTCCAATTTTGCACGAGTAATCTTCATGTTCAAATGTTTTGGACCTTCTGCTCCTGCAGTGATAAACGGTTCATTAATTTCACTCTCAGGAGTGCTTGAGAGCTCAATTTTGGCCTTTTCAGCAGCATCCTTCACACGTTGGAGTGACAATGGGTCTGCACTGAGATCAACACCTTCAGCCTTCTTGAACTCTTCGAGAATATACTCAATAATCTTTTGATCAAAGTCGTCACCACCAAGATGAGTATCACCGTTGGTAGAACGAACTTCTACGGTTGAATTGCCGTCATCATGTGAGATTTCGAGAATTGAAATATCAAATGTACCACCACCAAGATCATATACTGCGATCTGCTGGTCATCTTTTTTATCAAATCCATATGCAAATGCAGCGGCCGTTGGTTCATTAATAATACGAGCAACCTTAAGTCCAGCAATTTCACCAGCATCTTTCGTAGCTTGACGTTGTGAGTCATCAAAGTATGCAGGAACAGTAATCACCGCTTCTTCAATTTTTTCACCGAGCTTTTCTTCTGCGTCAGCTTTCAACTTGCGCAAAACCATAGCTGCAATTTCTTGCGGCGTATAATCTTTGTCAGCCATTTTTACTTTTACACGTTCACCGTCTGGTACAATTTCAAACGGTGCATGTTTTTTAATTTCTGCAACTTCGCTGTCAGATGGACGTCGTCCAATAAGACGTTTAATAGAATGAAGTGTATTTCCTGGATTGGTCACTGCCTGACGTTTTGCAAGCTGACCGACAAGCATTTCTCCTGTTTTTGTTTGTGCAACAACAGACGGAGTAGTTCTGTTACCCTCTTTATTTTCTAGAACTTTTGGCTGCCCACCTTCGGTGATAGCCATACAACTATTCGTCGTACCCAAGTCTATACCTAGTATCTTTCCCATATTTTACTTTTATTATGTCATCCTGAGCCCTAAAAGAGGCGAAGGATCTTTCTTAAGTTAAACTTTTTTAAATAAATAATGATTAATTTATTGCAACATCTGTCCTTTTATCTTCGAACCATTTACTTCAAGACTTAGTTCTTTGATAAAAGCAAATATTTTTTTATGCTGTACCTGTATTTTTAAACCGTTGTAATCAAACTCTTTTCCATTTTCAAGTTCTTCTTTTGACACAATAGATCCTATCTTTTTCTTTTCACCATCTTCATCAACGAGAAGATCTATTTCTTTACCCTTAAAACTCATTCCTTCCCAGGTAAGGATAAACGCACGATTTTGTTCTTGGTCTGGATAAATAAAGCCAGGCATATAGACAAGTTAAAAGTTAAAAGTTTGTAAAGTTAATTATTATGTCCTACGTCTTATGTCTTATTTCTTTTTCTTAACAACTTTCACCTCAATTTTCTTTGGTTTTGCTTCCTCAGATTTTGGACAAGTAATTTTGAGAATTCCATCTTCAAACTCTGCAGTGACTTCACCTTCTTTTACCGGTGCAGGAAGTGCAACTTGTCGAAAGAACGAGCCTGAGCGAATTTCCTTGCGATAGTAATCCTTATCATCAATCTCATGCTCCTTACTACTTTGTCCCTGAATAGAGAGAACACCTCTCTCAACACTCACTTCCACGTCTTCTGGTTTAATACCAGCAAGAGGTGCTTCGACCATTACATCAGTCTTGGTCTCATATACATCCATGGCCGGCGCAAAACTTCTTTGGCCTCCACCACGCACAGAAGGAAGATTTCTCATCATCTCTTCCATCTCTGCAAACGGATCATAAATTCTTGGTAACATATATTTTATTTAAAAATTATTTGGCAACTATTACTTTTGCCACTTTGATAACTTTATCTTTCATCTTATATCCACCATCTACTTCACGTAATATACGTCCGGCATCTTCTTCGCTATCTTCTTCTCCCATTGCTTCGTGTAGCTCTGGATTAAATAGTTCGCCTTCAGTTCTAATTTCTACCACACTATGATCTTCCAAAATTTTTCCAAATTGTTTCATAATATATTCAATTCCTTTTGCCCAGTTTTCCCATTTACCATTTTCTTCTCCATGTTCCATGGCAAAAGCTTTTTTGAAATTATCATACACCGGAATAAACTCTTCGAGGATCTGCTGCTCACTCATTCGAGCCCATTCACCACGCTGATCCAAAATTTCTTTTTGTAAATTTTTATAATCTGCCTGTGCACGCTGCCAACCTTGTTTATACTCTTCAGATTCTCGCAAATTATCATCACAATCTTTGCATTTTTTTGAAAATATTTTTTTCTTTTCTACTAAGTATTTTTTTACAAAATCTTTTACACCCTCTCTTACCTCTCCGTGACCGACCACCTCTTCTGGTTTAAGCCACATAAACTCTATATCATCCAAAATACCTGTGTCATTTTTTATCTCTGCTCTATATCGCAGACTCACTAAATGTACATCGCTATCTACTCTTTGTTCTGGATGTACCACTTCAGCATTAGCAATAAAATTTAAGTTTTGAATTTGCAAGCCAGTTTTTTCTTTGATTTGTCTTACAACTGCATCTTCAACTGCCTCACCATAATTAACTTCACCACCAGGAGCCGCATATAAATCACCCCAATGTGAAGACTTCAATAAAAACAACTCGCCTTTTTTATTAAAAATATAAGCACCAACGACTAACTTAGGGAATTTATCTGACATAAATACGTAAAAAATTTATAACTTACGACTGCTTTTGTAAATAATCTATAAACGAAGACCCTTGTGCATAATCCATACGTAATGGTCCAAGTATCGCAAACAACGCACCGTCAGCAAGCTGACCACCAACCAAACCACACATCGCACCAAACGGATTTTTTCCTCCAATCAAAATCTCTGGATTTTCTTTGTGCAAAATTTCAAACACTGAATCTATCCGTTCCTCAACTTGATCAAAAATAGTTGATACACGAACAGCATAAGCATAGTCACGAAACTCAGCTTGAGAAAACAAATTACTTATGCCAGTGTAATAGAGAGAATCTTCACCAAACGCTACAATAACAGCGCTTTGTGATTTTTCTGCAATATATTTTGCCATTGTCTTTAAGTGTTGCTTTCTATCATCATCAGCTGCACTCTCAAGTTCCTGTTGGATCTTTTTTGAAAGTGACCTTGGTTTCATAATACGCTCAACATAATATTCATAGCCCATTTCTGTCGGCATACGTCCTGACGAAGTGTGCGGATGTGTGAGGTATCCTTGCTCTTCTAAATCTCGCATTTCGTTTCTCACCGTCGCGCCACTCACATCAAGACCGCATTCTTCCACCAAAAACTTAGAGCCGACAGGCTCTGCAGTACTTGTGTAGCTCTCAACGATAAGCTGGAGTATTTTTTGTTTACGCTCATCCATATGTAATATACTGATATACGGATAATCCAGATTTACAGATGTATAATCCGTTGATCTGGATTATCCGGAAATCCGAATCTTGAAGATTTAATTGATATTTTTTATCACTCTAATACCAACAGTGATAATTTTATCACTAGCACTCTCCCCTGTCAAATGCTAATACTTGTGGATAAAACTAGTCGTAAGTCGTAGGTCCTAGGACATAAGATTTAAATTTAAGTGCATAGTTTACAGACCCACGACCCTACTCTACTTAAATAAAAAACCCACCAAAAATGGTAGGTCTTAGGACTTATGACTGGTATTTCTTAGGCCTTCTCCTCTTCGCCTTCTGGCACTTTTGCCACACGCTTGAACTCTGAAACACTACCAATTTCACTAAGAAGAATGTTTTCTATATAAATACCGCGTGGATAAAAGATTCGTTCTAGCTCATTTTTGAGCTCAGTCTCCATAGAATCACGCTTCGCACCAATAATATCTTCCTGGTCAAATCTACTAGCTACCATTCTCATTCTACTACGAATCGTTGGACGAATAATCTTTTCTACAAAATCCTCACCAATAGTTTGCCAAATATGAGGAATTTGATGAATATCAAGACGTAGAAGAACGGTACCCTCTACTGCAATACGCTTATTGTCCTTCGTCACAGCAGCAATTGGCACGTCTCCCATTGCCTTTAGATTTTCTGGGTTAAACTCACGACTAATACCATACTCAAGTGTTTGAGTATTGAATAATTTGGCCTTTTGCCAAAAAGGAATCTTGAAGTGAAGACCAGGGGTCAATACTTTTTTCAAAACTCCACGACCAAGATCATATACACATGCCACATATCCAGGTGGGACATAGATAAACAAGCCCTTGAGGACGTCCTCCATGACAAATGAATACATGAGTTTATCGAGTGAATCTCCAGCCATATTTATGCTAGGTTAAGCTTTTTTTGCTGCTTTCGCAGGTCTAAATAATAGTTTAATAAACTGGTGAACTATAGCAGAAAATATCAAAGATGTCAAGATAAACAGGGATTTCACCATTGGAAGCCACCAAAGGACAAGGAACGAAGCCAATGGGAATAATATAAAATAAAATAGATCTGCTTGTGATAAAACAGGCTTTCTATCCTTGTAATCAAGGTATATCTCAAATAGCAAGAATAAGCCTACAGCGCCTGACCATACTATATCATGAGTTGTCCCGAGATCAAACCCAAAGAACATGGTATTGATACTTCCAGGGAAATTAATCCAATCATAGAGAACCTTCAAAATGCGTTCACCTGTAATCCCCTGTATAAATACCTGGTACAACAAAACCAATACGAGCAACTGAACACCAAGCGTGACAATAGTTGTCCACGGTTTAATTTTACGTTTTTTAATAACTTTTCGTAATTCTTCTTTTTTGAGAACTTCATCATTGTGGTACTCCTTGTCTATGCGTTTCATCTCATCCATGACACCTATGTTTTTTATCTTGTTTCTCTCTCCGATAATAGTGAAAGGAAGAAGAAATAAACGCAAACCAATGGTTAAATAAACAATTGCCCATCCAAGATTCTGATCAGCCCAATTATTGTATAGCCAAATAAGCCCGTTGAATAACGGCTTGTATAAAAAATCG
The DNA here is from genome assembly GCA_002869205.1 of Candidatus Parcubacteria bacterium. Taxonomy (GTDB): domain Bacteria; phylum Patescibacteriota; class Patescibacteriia; order Magasanikbacterales; family UBA922; genus BM521. The sequence continues at coordinate 11,139 of PKTJ01000017.1, forward strand.
TTCCAAATAATTTCTAACATATAGATATATAATAGCGTATTTTATGGCAAAAGACAATACGGTCAAGCACCCTACTCTTTTCTCAACGCAACAATAGGATCTAGATTTGCAGCCTTTTTCGCAGGATAAATTCCAAAAAATAATCCGACAAAAGTAGAAAAACTTATTGCCAAAACGATAGAGTATAGTGGTACAGAAAAAATCCAATTTAATCCAGAACTTACTGCTCCATAATATATTGCATATGACATAAGGAATCCCAATATAACTCCCACAACTCCTCCTGCCGACGTCAGAATCATTGCCTCTACTAGAAACTGCCACAGAATATCCTTGTTTTTTGCACCAAGAGATTTTCTCAGACCAATTTCAAATGTCCTTTCGGCAACTGTCACATACATAATATTGGTAATACCTACACCAGCGACAACCAGAGAAATACACACAAGCGCAACAAGAAGTAATGTAATACCGCCGACAATGGTACCAAGCATGTCTTGTATTTCATCCATAGTAGTCACTTGAAAATCATCTTTGTCAGGATCAGTGATATCATGTCTGTCTCTGAGTAAATACTCTATATCAGCCTTTGTTTGGTCAATTTTCGTCATATCTATCACACGTCCCATTATTCCCATGACATAGTCTGTACCCAGAAGCCTCTTCTGCAAGGTCTTCGTAGGTATATATACCAAATCATCGTAGTCAAAACCAAACGAAGCTCCTCGCTCGGCCATAACTCCTACCACCTTATATGATTTACCACGTATGTATACATTTTTTCCTACAGCGCTATCCTCACCAAAAAACTCTTCTTTGATTCCGTATCCGATAACTAAAACCTGTGCGAGAGAATCTTCTTCTGCTTTTTCATAAAATCTACCTTCATCAAATGTCATTTTTTCTACTTTTGCTGCATTTGCTCCATACCCAAACAAAATGACAGTTTTGTTCTCTCCCCCATATTTAATAACTTCCTGACCAGTTACATAATCATATGTTGAATCAATATTTTCATGTTTTTCTATCTCTTCAGTATCTGAATTTTTCAATGTCGTAATGGTAACACCGCTCGCCATTCCCGTAGCACTACCTGTCTCGCCTTTGCCTGGTATACGCACTTCAATATTAAGTGAATTTGGATTATATATATCTAACTCCCCAACAATCAGATTTTCAAGACCTCTGCCCGCAGAAAGTATAATAACAACCGAAGCAATACCAATACCCAAAGCTATCGTAGTCAAAATAGTACGTAATTTCTGACGCATCAACGTTACAAACCCTAATTGTATTGTGTCTTGTATTTTCATGAGTATAAAGTTTATAAAGTTAAAAAGTTTATAAAGTATACTTTTTAACTTTAGGAACTTTAAAAACTTTTATCTATCATTTATTCGTATCGCAACGCCTCTATTGCATTGAGTTTACTTGCGCGTCGTGCAGGAATAATTCCAAACACAAGTCCAATACCGATTGAGACACCACAACCAAGTAAAATAGATGATAGTGTAACAACAAGATCCCACTTATATCCCATTTTTTGAGCGACGTATGCAACTAACACAGAAATTAAAACACCAAATATAATGCCAAGCACACCACCGACAAATGTAATCACCACAGACTCTACTAAGAACTGAAGTGTAATATCTCGCGACTTTGCACCAACTGCTTTTCTCAAACCAATTTCACGTGTACGCTCCTGAACTGTTGCAAGCATGATATTCATAATACCAAAACCACCAACAACAAGAGCTATGGCAGAAATTGCCACCAAGAAAAATTTGAGTGCATTAGTGACTGTTCCTAGAGCTTCCAAACCTTGCGCCATAGATCGAACCACGAAGTCATCTTTCTCATCTGAGTCTATATCATGACGATCTCGTAAAATTATTCTCATACTTTCCATTGCCTTATCTACATTTTCCGCCATGTCTACTTTTGCTCTCACCATACTCACATGATCTATGCCTAGTAGTAATTTCTGAGCAGTACTAATTGGTATAAACACCTGATCGTCTTGATTCTGGAAACCACTTATTCCGCGCTTCTTCATGATACCAATGATAGTAAAGTTTACTTTTTTCATTCTAATTTTACGTCCAATAACATCTTGGTCACCAAACAATTTTTCTTTCACCTCGTCACCGAGAACCACGACACGCGCAACGCCCTTTTCTTCATCCTCACTAAAAAATCTCCCCTCCTCTACACTCGTATCCTCTACATCCAAGTAACTTGCAGTGGTACCTGTGAACGTTGTATTAACCGTTGTATCCTCTAGTGTAATCGTTTCATTACCACTCACGTACATAGTAAGAGCCTCTATACAGTCACAGCCTTTTTTCTCAATTTCTTTTCCATCCTCATACGTGAGAGTAGTAATAACAATCCCCATGACTGATGCAGGCGGACCATCCTCTTCTGCAGCTCCAGGCATAACACCGACAGTGTTAGACCCTACACTTTTTATTTGATTGAGAATAAGACTTTGTGCACCAGCACCCACTGACATCACAATAATCACCGCCATAACACCAATAACGATTCCAAGCATTGTCAAAAATGATCGTACTTTACTACGAGTGATTATTTTCCATGAACCAGTGATGCTTTCAACAAAATTCATATAATATTTATTTTGCTAATTCTCCATTCTGTTTTGCCCACTGACGTTTTTCTACTCTATAATCTTCTTCAATCAACCCATCTCTTACTTTTACAATTCTTTTTGCATGTTCAGCAGTATATCTTTCATGAGTGACCAAGATAATGGTATTCCCATCCTCATTTAAATCCTGCAAAATTTTCATTACTTGTAAACCAGATTTGGAATCAAGGTTTCCTGTAGGCTCATCAGCAAACACCACATCTGGTTTATTCACCAAAGCACGAGCAATAGCTACACGCTGTTTTTCACCACCAGACAACTTGTTTGGTGTGTAATCTAGCCTGTGTTCGAGTCCCACTTTTGTTAATAATTCTGTAGCTCTTTTTACCCTCTCTTTTTTTGGCATATCAGTATAAAAAAGTGGCAACATCACATTTTCAAGCGTTGTAGATCTGTTCAACAAATTAAAAGACTGAAAAATAAAACCAATTTTTTTACTCCTCATTTCTGCCAACTCATCGTCTTCGAGCTTACTCACATCCTGATTTTCAAATTGATATGTCCCCGTACTTAGCTTATCCAAAAAACCCAAAATATTCATGAGGGTTGATTTACCAGATCCAGACGGTCCCATAACAGCAACAAACTCACCCTGATCAATATTCAGATCAATGCCATGAAGAACTTTGGTTATAACCTCTTCATTTTCAAATTGTTTTTTTAGATCGTTTATACGTATGAGAGATGTGGACATATAAATAGTTTTATTTGATTCAAAATAAATATAATGATATCATTAACATAATCGGTGTGGGCCGGCGGTGCCCGAGGCTGGTAAGGGGGGTTCCTTCATCGGAACCTAGCTGGCCGTCAGGCTGCGCGGTTAAGTTCCAACAAAAAAAGAAGAATTATCTTTTGAACAAAAGGAACTGTACACTGCCTGACTGGCGAAGCCAATGTTGGAGGTTCAATCCCTCCCCGCGGCCCACACCCCCGGACTGAGGCGCGATCGCTATATTATGCGATTGCTTCATATAGTCTCACTTTGGGGCGAGATCTCAGATGCACAACCACGATGGTTGTCTATATCCGAGATCTCGTCCCACGGCTCTCAAACAATTCAATTTCTAAATTGCGTTTTCAAACGCTTTTTTTATTTTAAAAAATTATGCTTTCTCCCAATCCTCAACACTCTCCAAATACTCATCTTTTATTTTTTCAAAGTATTCGTGCGTTGCTTCGTATTCATTTGGAATTATACCATCAAGAATTGCATCTTCAAGTGCCGTTTTTATTTTACCCACAGTAGGGCCTGGTTTCAGACCACATTCTTGCATAATTTCCTCACCACGAACCGGAGACTGAAATGCACGAAGTTTATCTTTTTCCAAAACTTCTTCGATGCGTTTTTCCAAAAGATCATAATTTCTTAAACGTTTATTTAATTTTTTTGGATTACCAGTAGTAATATCACTACGACAAAGCATAAGAAGGTCATCTAGATTATCTTCTAAATTTACAACAAGACGGCGCACCGGACTGTCAGTCACACCTTCATCCATGAGAGCGATTGGTTGTTGATGCCAGCGCACCAAATGTGCAATATACTCTGTGGCATCTTTACTCATACGCAAACGCTTACCAATCTGACGCACAATCTTTCGTCCCAAATGTTCATGCATATCAAACGCCCATCCACGGCCCTTTATAAAACTCTTTGTACCTGGTTTACCGATATCATGCATAAGCGCTGCAAAACGTAACAACACCTTGTCACTACGCTCTGCCAAATTATCAACAACACGAAATGTATGGTTAAGATTATCTTTATGACCCTTACCGTATACCTCTTCCACCCCTGCAAGATCGCACACTTCTGGCAAAAATTTTTGCATAAGTCCTGTGTGATACAGGAGCCACAGACCAATTGAAGGCTGTGGTGTCGCAAGTAATTTAAACAATTCTTCTTGAATACGTTCAGCAGAAATTATTTCAAGCCGATCTTTGTTTCGTTCAACCGCACTCAACGTTTCTTTTTCAATTTCAAAACCGAGCTGCGATGCAAACCGACATGCACGCATCATGCGCAAAGGATCTTCTGAAAATGTTTCATCAGGGTTGAGTGGCGTACGTAGTATTTTTTTCTTCAAATCTTCTTGACCATGAAATGGATCGGTAATTTTTGAACTCAGACCAGACGCAATTACTTTTCGCGCCATTGCATTGACCGTAAAATCTCGACGTCTCAAATCCTCTTCCAAACTTGTTGCAATAACTTTTGGTTTACGAGACGCACTATCATACGACTCACTGCGCGCACCTGCAAATTCTATTTCCAACAACTTTTCTTTTGACCCATCTTCCAATTCTTTGGTAAACACATATCGAGCAGTATCGAAGTCCGGAAATTCCACAAGGCTTCCCTCTCCGTCATATATTTCATCAAATTTTTTAGCAAATTCTAACCCAGAACCAACAACAACAAAATCAATATCTTTTTTCTTTGTTATGCCCAAAAGAAGATCGCGAACATATCCACCGACCACATATACGTCGACCCTCTCTTTTTCGACGACGTTGTGAATTGTCTTAAACAACGTCTTTTGGTTCATAATAAATTTATTCTACCTCACGAATAATAATCTCTTGCCCTTCCTCTACTCCAGATACAATTTCAACAAAGCCACCATCTCCTCGTAAACCAGTAACCACAGACATTTCCTTTGCTTCACCACCTTCCAATACACGGACATATTTTCCTTCGTCATTAGTACGAACAACACGTTGTGGTACATAGAGCACATCTTCTTTTTCTTCAGTGTAAAAAAGAACATCAGCAGTCATGCCATTCAAAATATTATATTCTTCATCCTTATCTTCAAGTGATACTGTAACCGTGTAATAAATCACATCTTGAATTACTGTCTCTCCTATTTCTATTTCACTTACACGTCCACTAAACTTAACATCATTTCCATACGCATCAATAGTAATCTCAGCTTCGTCAGCAGAAGAAATCTTAATAATGTCAGTCTCTGGAATATCTACACTTACTTCAAAGTGTGGGCTTACTAATTTTGCCACGATATCTGTCGCGCCAACATATTCCCCAACTTTACCATTTATTTTACCTACCACACCATCAACCGGTGCTATAATACGACCCTTGTTTCTCACCGCAACCGCCTGAGAAAGACTTCCATATGCTTCTGCGAGTTGAGCACGTGCAGACGCAACATCCTCATCACGTGCAGGATTTTTTGCATCATCATATGTAGCTTGAGCTTGGTCCACAAGTGCCTGATACACGGCAACATCAGCATCTGATTTTAATTTTGCATTTTCAAAATTGGACAATGCTTGATTGTACGCAATATTGTATGTCGAATAACTACTCTTTGCTGTTTCAATTGCTTGTAATTGATTTACCAAAGATGTGTAGTCTGTATTTATCAAGCCACGATCTGTAGCTACAGCAGTTTTGAGTGCAGTCAATTCAGTTTGACTTAAATTACCAATAGGGATAGTAGCATCAAGAACTTCAGATACTTTAAACAAAAGATCTTTCATGACTACAAGCGCCTCCTCTGTGGTATCGGCCGCATCATCTATTTCTTTGTGAGTAGAAAAAAGTCCAATTAGATTAAGTTGTTTGTCTACATCTGATTTTGCACTTTTTGCTTGATTGTACGCAGTCTTAGCACTATTCAATTTACTTGGACTAAACGTCGATAATACATCTTCGTACTCATCATTAGCAAATGTATTATCAATACCCAAAATATTATCTGCTTCATTGAGTGCACCAGAAAGTGTTGTTTGCACAGACAACAATAACGCAAGTGTATCATCATATGCATTTTGGACAATCTGACTGTCTTCTCCACCTTCTGAAAGCTCGAGATTACTCTCCGCCGTCTCAAGAGCTGCCTGAGCATTTGCAACAGTATCAGAATACGTTGCCTTTATTTTATCTAAATTAGCTTTTGCTTGGTCCAGTTGTGCTTTTATATTTGAAACATACGCGTCTGTTTCACCTGCCAGTACTTTATCAAGGTTTGCCTTTGCACGATTTACGCTTGCACTTGCTTGAGCGACACGACCATTGAGTTCTCCGAGTTGCAATTCAGCTATAATGTCACCTGCTTTTACCTCTGCATTTGTTTGTTTATAAATCTTACCCAGACGTCCACCTGTCTCAAACCTCAAATCAAGCTCGTCAGCTGATTCAATATTACCGGCGGCGTCAACTGTCTGCGACAGCACACCACGCTCAACCATGACGGTTTCATATGTTGGAGGCTGGTTTGCTTTTTTTACATTTCCATACACTATGACTGCCAAAAGCAAACCCACTACCGCTAGTATGTAGAATAATTTTTTACGATACCACTTTTTTTTCTGTAATGTTTTAATTTCTTGTTCCATATAATTATTTTTTAATTTTTTTAATTTGAGAAGTAATATCACTTATAAAAGTTTCCATGAGATCAGTTGGTAGAAGTACAATCGCCCCACCTTTTTCCATGACCAAAAACGAATCTCCTTTGTTGAGATCTAGCGAATCACGAAGTTTTTTTGGTATCACAACCTGGCCACGCTCTCCAATAGATGCCGTACCGTGCATCTCACCCCATGCATCAAAATGTTTTTTGTTCTTCATATAAAAATAATATAAGTATGAAATTTCATACTTATCATATCATGTCTGTTAAAAAAGTCAATATGTGTATATTTAATCAAGATTTTGCAAAAAATCCTTAAATGCTCTACGGGGGTCATGTTTACTTGTGACACAATGATACACCACATGTGCAAATGGTGCGTGTATATGATATTTACGTACCAAACGGACCAAACATCGTGCCGCATCCACACCCTCTACCGTCTGGGTAATCTTTTTCAAAGATTGCGAAGCGGTATATCCTTTTCCCAAAAATTCACCAAACGTACGATTGCGACTATCCGAACAAAGAGAGGTTCCTATAAGATCCCCTATTCCTGCCAAATGATATGCTGTCTGACGTTTTCCACCCATTGCATATATAAGATCTGAAATTTCTCTAAGCGCATAGGTCAAAAGTGCTGCTTTTGTATTGAGCCCATATCCCAGACCATCACACATACCAATCGCTATACTGTATACGTTTTTAAACGATCCACCAACCTCCACGCCTATCACATCGGCTGTTGGTACAAGTCGAACATAGTCATTCTCCATCACGTCACGGACACGTGTAATAGCGCGACGATTTTTTGAAGCAATATTCATTGCAGTAAATTGTTTTTTTACCATCTGACCGGCAACAGCTGGACCTGAGATAGTAGCTACATTTTTACGCAACTTTGGTCGCACATGCTTCATAATAATATGCGGTATGAGACGTAAATTCTGCGGCTCCACGCCCTTTGACACATCCACTATTACAGCATCATGAGCAATACTGCGTGCAGCAAATGATATAGTGTGTTCAAGAGCCCCACTTGGAATGACAAGAAATACAACATGTGCGTCTTCTAATGCTTCGTGAATCACATACTTTGGTACAATATTTTTTGAAAGCTTCACTCCTTTGAGATATTTTTTATTTTCTCTAAATTTTTCAATTTGTTTTAAGGGCAAAGAATCGCCTTCCCAATTCCATATACGTACTTCATGTCCATTGTCAGCCAAAACCTGGGCCACTGCTGTGCCCATATTCCCCGCTCCAAGGACGGTTACGATCTGTTTTACTTTTTTCTTCATACTTCTTTGATATTCTGATTTCCAGATAATCCAGATTTACAGATATTTTATCCGTAAATCTGGATTATTCCCGAAGGTGAATGCCCAAGGGGTATCCGTATATCAGTATCTAAATAAGATACACAAGAATCAAAACACCAATAACAACCCTATATACAACAAATGGTGCAAAACTCCATTTCTGGATAATCTTCATAAGACCAGTAATGGCAAAAAAACCACTCACCACCGCACTTATAAATCCAATAATCAGTGGCAACATAGCAACATTACCTAATCCGTTTTGAGCTAATTCTAACACTTGTAAGAGTCCTGCAAGTGCAATCACAGGGATGCTCATAAGAAATGAAAATTCTGCAGCTGATTTTTTATCAAATTTTGAGAATAGCCCTGCCGTCATCGTAATACCTGATCTACTCGTTCCAGGAATTAGTGCGATAGCCTGCGCGCAACCGATAAACAATGTTTGCTTCCAGTCTGTTGAATCTAAATTCTTTCTTCTTTCTACTATATTCTTTCTACTATACCTGTCAGCAAAAAATAACATAATTCCCCAAAATATAAGCCCAAAAGCAATAACAGAAGTCGAACGCAAATTGGTTTCTATCCAATTATCAAACAACAAACCAACTACTCCGGCAGGGATAATACTAAGTATCAACAACCATCCTAACTTGCGGTCTTGTTTCATCTCCGTTCGCCTATAGAGAAATACTGCACGTAGAATACTCCAAATCTTTTTTCTAAAATAAACAACAACTGCCAACAATGTACCAAGATGCATAATCGTATCAAACGCAAGACCTTGGTCTACCCACCCAAACAACTTGGGTATAAACACAAGATGCCCCGAACTAGAAATCGGCAAAAATTCAGTAACCCCTTGGATCACTCCTAAAACTATGGCTTGTATAATAGACATATAGCTAAATTATACCACAAATAACTCATTTTTTGAATAAAATATGGCATATCTTACACACATAAGTGCTATCTTGTATTTTACGTATATTTTACTATGTTTTTGCCCATTTATTGGGTATACTATTGACATTACCTCCAAAATATGGTAAAGTCGCGCGTCTCGCAGGTGGAGCTGCTAGGCAAAACGACGTGCTGGCGAAGACTTATATTCGCCATAAGGAGGAATCATGGATGGACGTAACATCCTTCGACCCCTCGTGGGTCTGCTCATTCTCGTCGCCGTCAGCCTCGCGGCCCACGGTGCATGGAACATTCAACAAGGGGCGGCTTTTGAAGCCGCCACTTCGACGGTGACCTTCACCGACACGAACGCCGACCAGGCGTGGGCGCACAACGAAGCTCGTGCGAACCAGCTCACCAAGACCTCTACCGCAGGGGTTGTGGAAGTCTGGGTCGCGATCGGCCTCGTGGCCCTCGCCATCGGGACTTATTACTACCGTCGCAAGGACGGTATCACCCTGCGAGAAATCGCGGCCATGTTCTAGGAGGGCTCGCCTATGGACACGTACGATTCGCGCGCCGACCTTTCTACGGACGGCGCCACCGGGCAGCTCCACCTGCCCATCTCTCCTATATGAATATATCTATGTTCATAAAGGAAAATAAAAAACCGCTCAATTATGAGACGGTTTTTTGTTTACATTGTTTTTATGACACTTTTGCTTTCAGCTCGTCCACTTTATCTATTTTCTCCCACGGAAATTCATCTCTTCCAAAATGTCCATAACTAGCTGTTGGTTTATATATTGGGCGCTTGAGATCAAGGGTTTCAATAATGCCCGCAGGAGTAAGGTCAAAGACTTCTCTCACCACTTCAGTTAATTTTTCTTGATCAACTTTTCCTGTGCCAAAGGTATCTACGAGGACACTTGTCGGCTCTGGATAACCAATTGCATATGAGAGCTGCACTTCACACTCGTCTGCCAGATCAGCAGCAACGATATTTTTGGCAACATAGCGAGCCATGTATGCTCCTGAACGATCTTGCTTGTTTGGTACTTTCCCAGAAAACGCTCCGCCGCCATGACGACCACGACCACCATACGTATCTACGATGATCTTGCGACCAGTCACACCTGTGTCACCCTGCGGCCCACCAATAATAAACACACCAGTCTCATTGATATAATATTTGGTATTTTCATCACAATACTCTCCACAAATAGGATCTATAATTTCACGTTTAACATCTGTACGAATCTGTTCAAGTGTAACTCCTGGATCATGTTGTGTGGCAATGACTACTGCGTCGACACGTTTTGGTTTACCGTCCTCATACTCCACCGTAACCTGACTTTTGCCATCTGGACGCAAATATGCCAGTTCACCCTTTTTGCGAACACGTGCAAGACGCTTGGTAAGACCATGAGCAAGCATGATTGGTAATGGCATAAACTCTTCTGTTTCTTTGCAAGCAAACCCAAACATCATACCTTGATCCCCTGCTCCCTGAGCTTTGTGAGGATGACCTTCAGCCTCTTTTTCACCTTGTGCAATATCTGGGCTTTGTTCATCCACAGCGACCATGACACCACAACTCTTATAATCAATACCGTATTCAGCATTGGTGTACCCAATATCTTTTAATGTACCTCGCACAATAGATGGAATATCTACATATGTTTTGGTGGTTATTTCACCACCAACCACTACAAGACCTGTTGTCGTAAAAACCTCACAACAACATGCCCCATCAGGATCGTCTGTAAGAACTGCGTCAAGAACTGCATCTGAAATTTGATCACAAATCTTATCTGGATGACCTTCGGTCACAGACTCAGATGTGAATAAATATTTTTCTGCCATACAAAAAAACGCGTTAAAGCGTTTTGGAAGATAGACACACCCGCCAAAATATGACGAAGGCGGGAAGGAAGTTGTTGAGCAGTAATCCCTCTAATAGGGATAAAACCAACCAACAACTAACACCATTCTCCAAAACACATAAATTATTGTAAATGTATACTAAAACAATTTCAATTATTTGTCAACCTTCTTGAGACCTAATATTTGCTCAATATCTGAATATTCAGTAATAATAATACGATGTAATTCTAACAAATCATCTAAGTTTTGTTCTATATTTCCTTTTATAGTTAGACCTACTTTATACCCCGCTTCACGCGCAATATCTTTTACATCCTCATCATACAAACCAAAAGGATATGCAATCACCTCGACTTGTTTTTCCAAAACACTTTCTAGATATTCTTTACTTTTTTGTAACTCCGCTAGGGCCTCATCTCGAGATATTCTGGTTAAATATACGTGATACTTTGTATGAGACTCAAAATCCACAAGACCAGTATTGTGCATTTCTTTTATTTATTCGGCACTCAACCAATCACCACCTCTCACACCAGTCATAATATGCATTGTTGCTTTTATATTATATTTTTGTAATAACGGAAACACAACTTCATAAAAATCTTTTGCACCATCATCAAAGGTCAAAACAATGGACTTTTCTGGAAGTTTCTTCTGTGCTAAAAAATTAAGCAGCTCAGTCGAAGTCAATGCAGTATAATCATTGTCTTGAATAATGCGCAAAATATTTTCAAACTTTTCTTCTGATGTGTACCAAGTCTTAGCACTGTCACTTAAATTTGCAGGTGGATTACCTACATGATGCAAAGCGAGTATAGGAAGAAAAAAAGAATCTTCTATATACACAAAAGACTCTTCTGGTTCCATGACACTGTCATTAGTTTTTTCTGGAACTTCCACTGGGTCATCTGATGGGACTAGTGTGCATCCCGAAGATAAAATAAATAATATTATAATAAAAAAACGAGCCATACCTTATTTCAAAAAATAAATACTTATGATACCCAGGACAAACGGTACTATCATTCGTTTGGTAATCTTTTCTTTGAAGAAAAAAACACCCATCAATGTGAGAACCATTATCATGCCAACCGTGACAACTGATAGAACCTGAGTCGCACTTGACTGAGACAACGCAACATAGAGAGAAGACATAGCCGTAGAAATAAACAAACCAATAACCAATGTTCCTACCATTTTTTTCCAACCAATAAAAATTGTTTTTCTGGAAAAAACACATAGCAGAGAAATCGCAAACAAAGATCCAATATATTGTAAACGCAACACAGATAAGGGGTCATATTCGGTAACTGCATACTTCACAATAAACTTTGCAAATCCCATTACAAAAATATGCACCGTAATCCACTTAATCCATACACTGTGATCAAAAGTCTCTTCTGAACCTCGATGCGTTTTCTTCTGATAAAACAAAAAGACGGTGACGATGATAAGCAGTAAGCCTAACAATCTCTGTATGCCATCAAAGCTAGAAAAAGAAATAAGTTCGTACTCCTGCAAAAATATCACTGCCAAAATAATCGTGATAAAATTCGCCACCTTTGTCATGACACTTGTCTTGGACAAAGACTGTTTTTTTGCGTGATATGTAGAAGTGACCGCAATTGCAAATAAAAAACCAATTCCTAAAAACCATATTGGTATATCAAAAAAACCAACATCTGGTTTCAATAACTTGATATAAATTGTCGTAGTGATGATCGAGGCAATGTACTGATAAAACAAAATTTGATATGGATGAATCTTGTGGACAAAAACCTTACCTATGTATTGTCCAAATGACATGGACACAACATACCCGATCACCAAAAAATGCCAAAATTCCATATAATTAAAACAGCTTCACGACACTGTACACTGCGCCCACAGAAAGTGCGAGCATCAAAAACGCGATAAGTAAAAATGTGTGATGTAAATTATATCTGCTCTTCTTAAGATGTCCGAGTTGCTTAGCGCGCCAATAGATCAGTACCTGCATGAGCATAGACACACTCATAAACACACCACCAACAATATCAATTGCTTGGATAAAATGTCGTATACCAAGTAAAAATATAAAAAATGGAACACAAATAACAATCAACAGTGAGACCATTTTTGATAATTTATAGTCCCATACCAGCGAATCTTTGAGTGCCGTACCCATAATGAGAAAAGTTGTACCCATGGCGATCACCGCAAAAATATTTCCAAAAAACAACATACTCTTACCAACCACACGACCAAGTCCCAATGTCGCCACTTCCGTCGTTTCCACACCTGTCACACCAACAGTCACGAGGGCAAATAATGCATAAATTGCCATCACAATAAGCCCTGCAATAATAATGGCTTTTTTGTAACTCAAATCCCTATCCTTGAGAACTGAATGAGCTTCAATAACAACAGCACTACTACTATATGCAAATAATATAACTCCATAAGGAAAGAAAAGGTATGCAAGATCATGATATGTAGTATTGTTCAAATCTACATGAGGCGCACTGTAGAGTGCCATAATAATAATGATTGCCAAAATTCCAAGACTTAAAAAAAACTCGACAGTCTTCACGGTATTAAACCCAACAATAATGAGGAAATTGGCAATGACAAAAAATACAATACTCCACACAAAACTAGAACCCCCAAACAACTCTGCAAGCACTTCTCCTTCACCAATAGTAAACACAACAAGCACACCAAGTAACGTGAGATACACAAATATGGTCATGAGCACCTCACCAAACCAACCAAGATATTTTCGTGCCAACCCAACCAAATGTAATTTTTCTCTCGTCCGGACAACAATCTCTCCCACCATCACATTGAGACCAATCATAAGTAGCCCAATGCACACGACATAAATCATACCAACGCTAACACCGACTTTAGAAACCGCATAGGGAATACCTAAAATTCCTGCACCAATCGTACCGCTAACAATAAGTGCAATGGTTTGAAAAAAAGAAAGCTGGCGTTTGAATATTCCTCTGTGCTCAACTACAGGCACTTCTTCCTTAATACTGTAAGGTTTTTTTCGTATGAGCATACTGCTATTTCATTTTATTTTTTATAATATCCCAATATCGGGCGTCATCATGTTTTTCACGCATCCAATACCACCACTCAACACCCCATAGGTATGTACGGCGTACACCAATTCGTTCTGTGTAATCAATGTGTTTTTGTATACGATCAATATTCATAGTCTTTTCCTGTTCTTCAATCGGCGTATCATCTGGAGTCGAATCTGTAAACCAGGGTTCTGCCTGAAGTTCTGCTACGTACATTTGCTCCATAGGAATACCAAGAAGTCGTGCTTTGAGTCTATAAAAGCTTGCGGGTAGCCAATCATATGTCCAAATATGTCCTTTTGGTGTACGCACGATACGATACAGTGTCGTACCAAACAAATCTCCTGCCTTACTCGCTTGGCGCCACGTACTCAGTTCACCACTATCTGTTACCATTACCCAGTGCACTTCGTCGAGTCGATGCACAAGATCAATCTCTTCATCAACTAGGTCTTCACGAAATTGTGAACACTCACCAAAACGAAATTTTATAAATGGTTCATTTTCAACTTGCCAAAGTTCTAATGCCTCATGGTTTTTATATCTCTCCACAACCGCCTTATCATAAGCAAGAAGTTTTTCTTCATATTCTTTTTCTGAAAGAGAAACCACCCATTCTGGCACATGGCATTCTGGCCACCGCGGTGCCTTTTGACCCAACACAAGCGTCACCTTTGTGCCGCGCTCACGCGCATTATCCATCATGAAGTCAACATATGAAAAATCATATACACCCTCAACTTTTTCTACATCACTCCACATGGCTGCAATGCGGATATACTCAGGTTTCAATTCATCAAGCATGCTGGTATATACTTGTTTCCAATCCAAGCCAAGAGACGATGCATGATGATGATTAAAACTTACACCAAAGTCAACCGGATACTTTCGCACGCTCGTTGCGAGTAAAAAAAGATATACAATTGCAATAACGCTTATTATAATAATGAACACAGTCATAGTTTTTTTCATAAATACAATTTATAAAGTTTGAAAGTTAAAAAGTTCATAAAGAAGTGATATCACAACTTTCTACTTTATGGACTTTATAAATTTTAAACTAAACGACAAACAACACAGACCCAAACACAACCAACAAAATTGCAACCCACTCTATAGCAAGTTCACGCTTGGTAAAATATTCTTTGAAGACTTTTGGTAAAAATTTTGTAAAAAACAAAATTAGCAAAAACATAAGTGCGTACTGCAAGCCACTCATAGCAACAACAAGAGAAACCGAACCAATAGCACTAGCGTATTGCAACAAAACGACTGCGAGCACACCTAATATTTTCGTAATGACGACAATGACGCCAGCATAACGTTTTGCTTTTGTTTTGGGTTTTTCTTTTGTTTTTTTCTTTTTAAATGTTTTGCGCACAGAAGGAAACAGCAAGACAAACAAGCCAACAAGACCTGTAGTGGCACGTGTCCACACAAAGCCTGTCAAAAATGGATACAGCTCATACAAATACTTTGCACTTACGTGAGAGACAGCAAACAAAATTCCTGAGACAACCGCCCACACAAACCCCATATGAATACCTTTGTGTTTGCGAGATTTTTCAAATGACAAAAGAAATGATGCGGTAACCAAAACTACCATGCCGCATATTTGTAACACACTAAGTTTTTCTTGTAAAAAATAAAATGACAATCCATATGTTGAAATAGTTACCATGGCACCATTCAACGGATTGATGTGTGATGCTTCCCCGCTCTTTACTGCTTTGTAGAGTGTCCAGAGCCCAAAGCCAAACGCGACACCTGATACGATTGCCCACAACCAATCTACACCGTGTAATAATTCAACACCAAGTGGCCATGCAAACAGGGCACCAAACATAAAAATAGTTGAATAGAACGTATATACAACAGGCTTACCCACCGACTTGGTGAGTATGAGTTTATCAAGTATAAATGTGAGAGCAAGAAAGAAATATCCTGCCAAAGCAATAAAAAACCAAAGCATAAAAAAGTTTATAAAGTTAAAAAGTTGAAAAGTTGAAAGAAAAAATACTTTCGAACTTTAAAAACTTTTAACTTTCTAACTATAAAAGGTGCATATCTTCTATTTCACTTCTCTTTCCTTTGAGTGCAACCTCTTCTACATGGTATGCACCATTGCGGGGCGCATCAAGGAAACCCTCCATAGCAGCCTGAGCCAACCATCCAGATTGTAACCAATCAAATAACCACTCACTCGTATATCTTGTATCCTCCTGTGGAACTCCTGCACCAATAGAAGTAAGCCACTGCTTATTGAAATCTTCTTGAGAGCCAATAGTTGGTGCCATTATGATAGGAAGACCTAAACCCGCATAAAATGACAACTCACTTGGCTTGGTCCACAAAATATCTGTCTCATCCAATACTTCATTAAATTTCTTAAAATAATCAAATTTCGATTCAGCAAATACAATATTTATATTTGCCTTCTTTTTGTCGAGCAATCCCATATCTTTCAAAACTGCCTGGTAATATCGATACACATCATTTTTTACCCCCGCAACAAGATTGAGTCGTATTTCACCTGCCAAAATATGCTCACGCAAACTCTCAGCAATCTCTGCACCAAGTTCTCTTTGTGCGCCAGCACCACCAACGGCAAACGTGATGGTGAGAGGGTGTGCAATTTCACATTTATCATCACAAAATTCATCTCCCAAAAATTCTTGCATTGTGTGTTTATATTTTTGACGATAACGACCTTCTGGATCGAGATGCGTAATACGTTTACCAAGTGCAGATTTCAAAACCTTGAGCGAACTGCCACCAAGATTTTCTTTTGGTAAAGGAAAACCGGTGACAAATATCTTCTCTGTCTTTACGCCATACAATTCGAGACGTTCTTTTACACGACGATTTGGCACGAGATAATTAATCCGAGACTTATTTGGATCGAGCGGTACCCACGCACGACTAATATCTGTGTCAGTACAAATACAATAAATTTTACCCTTATACCCATGCTCCTCTGCAAAAAATGCAGTAGTAAAAAAAGAAGTAATGTATGGCAAATGTTCCAACCGATTTAGGCTATCGATCAAATGTTTCCCCCACCCCTTTTTAATCCATGAGTAAAGTTGCTTCACCTGCATAGTTGGTTTCGACAGATCGCGGGCTGGATAAAATGGTTCGATACGTTGAATGTAGTCCATAATTCCAAAAATCCAATTTCCGACAATGGGCAAATGTTTCATGCGTGAGATAGTTTCATAAATTGAACGCCCACCCTCCCATCGACGCTGATCGCTCTTGGGAATTCCGCCGTATTTGTTAGCATTGATAATACCATACCCGTCCATAGACAAACCTTCGACATCTTGCGCAATATCATGAAGTGGGTACACTGCACGTTGGTGACCATACCCCATGTCAACGGTAACTATGTATGCTTTTTTGAATGTTTTGTTTTCAGATTTCATAAGTAGAAAAACACCTTTCCTATAAGAAAGTTTAAAAAGTAAAAAGTTTAAAAGTTTATAAAGTTTTGATCAATCTAATCTTGCTTGCTTTGTAACTTTACGAACTTTTTAACTTTCTAACTAGATATAGTATATCATAATTGTTATAACAAAAAAAAGCCCTATATTTAGGACTATTTTTGAAGCTCAATATGCTCTGGTGGTAAATATTTAACCTTGTATTCACCCAAATGTTCAAGGTATTTTAAATCGCCAATACTAATTTTCCCCACATACAATTCTTTCATTCCTCGGCGTCCGTGTTTTTCAATATAATTCTTAACCTCTAAGTATCCTTTGAAATAGATAATATCTCGTGTAAAGGCACCATGTAAACTTGTATTCGTAATACCACGTTTTGCACGCACACATGATTTCCAAGCAGATTCATCATCAAGATCATACTCATACTTGAGATATGAATACAATTCTTTAAACGACATTTCTTTTGCTTTGTATGATGCAACCACACGAAGCGCTGCCCACATATCTTTTTCACCAAGAGGAACGCCGATCGATTTTTGATTGTAAACTGCCAAACCCTCTTCTGTCTGTAAATAATGCGGTGTGCCTTGTGCAAATATCTTGTATTTTTGTGTCGCACCATTTTCGTATCGATATACGTGAGTACAAATCTCGTGCGCAATGACTGCCTTGAGACGATTTTCTGTAAATTTAACACCGCTCCTTAGTAAAATACTGCCATTTTTATTTATCGCAATATCTGCAGTTTGTTTTTCAGAAACTTTTACTTTCCAACCAGTAAGTTTGTATTGAGTCAAGAAATGTTCAATACGTTTCACAATTTGCCTCATACTAAGCAACTTACTATTGTCTTCTTCGATGGTAAGTTTTTTAATATATTGAACAGCCTGATTATACAAATGTTTATCAACCTTACCATACAGATCTTCACTTGCTTCGGTAAAATTTTCTCCCCCAACAGAATCTATAAGGTGCATCTTGGAAACGATCTCATCGATCTTGGAAACAAATAGGTCTGTCAGTGGATGATCCACATCTCTAGGCAAGGCACTCACATCACGCAAAATATGTTCGAGGTCTACTTCTGGTTTTTTGTAAATAAATTGCGGAGAATAATTTGGGTTACTCAAGAAACGCTCTTTTTCTTCTACAAGGTTTATCGGTTTCACAAACGACAAGACATTTAAATGCTTATCAATCTCAACCAACTTTTTGTCAACATTGGTAATAATTTTTTCATTAACTTTTTTTGTTGTTTCACTCTCACCTTTTTCTGCTTTTTCCGAATGTGCAGTAATACTTGGATCAATCAAAAAATTCTTTAAAATTTTACCACCAATAACCACTTTGTGGTTACCGTTTATCTTATCTTTTTTAAAAGGAAATCTCACACGCTCACCACGAAGCACTACATCTATATACCGCTTACGTGAACTGATCTCAGTGAGTGACTCGTCGAAAAGAACGTGTGAAGTATGCGGATCAATTTTTGTAGGTACATGCGTATAACTCGTATTCAAAATATCTATTTTTTCAAAAAGACCAATAACCTTCTTACCCGCGACTGTCTCAACCTTGTCTACTTTTTCTGCAACAGAACTAAAGAGTGCTTTACTCACCTCAACACCTTTTTCTGGATTAGTAACTTTCAAATCTTCAACTTTTCGTAAACGATGTTTGAGTGGGATCTGATTTGCAATTTGAACACCAAGTCCTGCGCGTGCATTTAATTCCAAAACTTTGATACCTGTTTTTGTAAGCACAATATCAACGGCGAGAAATTTAATTTGGCTTGCTTGTTGTGCTTTTGCAGCCATTGTCAAAATTTTATCCCACTGAGGTAACTCAATATCACTAATACGTTCGCCGTTAGGAAGCTTGCGAATGAACTTATTGTGTTGTACTGCATAAGTTGCCTTACCTGTTGCAATATCAAGCCCTGCTCCCACAGCACCGAGATGTAAGTTTGCTTTACCTTGAGATTCTTCTGTTGGTAAACGCAACATGGCAATAATAGGCACATAATTAAAAACAATAATACGAATATCAGGCAAACCTCTCTCTACAAAGCGATTAAAATATTCATGATTTTCGAGAAGCTCTTCTACGATTACTGCATCAAACAGTCCAGAGATGGCATACTTACCATCAAGAATTGAAACCATGTGGTGATACAACTCTTTCCAAGTATATTCATTACCATTTACGTCAGTAAACGTTTTACCCTTATGCTTTTTGATAACCATGATTCCTTCGCCCCCAAACCCACGATTTGGTTTGATCACAAAACTTTGTGGTAATGTTTTTGGATTAACTTGAGACAATTCTTTGTATTTTTTTATTACCAAAAACACCTTTGCCACACCTATACCACGTGTCATAAGAAAATTCTTGGTATAGAGTTTATTGTCTGCAAATTTTTTACTATCCCGTGTATTATAACGACCCACGTAATGTAGATTACGTGCGTTCATACCGAGTATGCCATTTGCTTGAGAAAAAAACTTCATAAAAATAATATACTGATTTCCAGATAATCCAGATTAACGGATACACGATCTGTAAATCTGGATTATCTGGATATCCGAATCTCACTCTTCTGTATGGTCAGAAAACAAACTTCTAAATCTAAAGTATTCGCTAATACGAAGTCCACTAAATTTACCAAGGAGTAAAATAAACACAAGAGGAATAAGCACAACCTCTGGCCATGAAATTACCAGATCATTAAATGCTGCCCAGATCATGAGATAATAGGAGATAATCACAACTACCAATGTTTCTATCACACCGACAACCGCATTTCGCAGCCCTTCTTCTGATTTTGCTGCCATAAATTTCTCAGAGAGTGTAGACATGACAAGCATAGGAAACACAGCGACTGAAAGTGAAAATGGTGTACCAAGCCAAAGCATCACGAGCATGAGTAAGAGGAATGACAAGGTAATAAATGACAAATTAAGTGCCACTTTTGGTAAATATAATAATTCAAATTTCTCAAAAATATACTTCACAATATATCCGGTCATCACCGCAAACAAAAATGTAAGAATACCAAACCCAAGTCCAAGTATATAAAACGCAACAGTAATAATAACTGGCGTATAAATACCAAACGTACTCACCCCAATCACATGTCTGAAAAATATTACGATAAACGCAAGAAATGGAACCACAAGTATAAGATAGATACTGTCAGCAGACACACCACGCTCAATAAAAGAAGTTATAAGCTGCGACAATACATACAGCTTTGATTTACCACTCTTCTCATCAATACGTTTAAACTCGATACCACGCCCAAATAAAGATGATTCGATTTCTTTTATATCCTTTGCAGCCAAGATAGGATTAAGCGCCTCTGCTCGAGTGAGTAAAATATAGTTCGGCTCGATGATCTGAAAATTCTGAAACACACCGTGTGAAGTTACATTCACATTGCCATCAGTAATAACACCAAAAAATTTCTTGCGGACCAAATCCTTATCTACAGGAGATAATCCCTGCCAATAACGGGTAAATGCCTGCAAACCACGTAACGACTTGGTGTAAAACATGAGTACTTGAGAATCCTTTATGTATTCAGTTTGTTCACTAATAGACTTCACAAGAGAATCTTCTGAAAAAAAGTCAGCATCTGGTCCTTCGGGAGACAAAATCCTCAACGCAACACCGTTTTCACGAGCCTGCTCATCAATTAAATTTATTTCTTCTTGCTTCTTTGCGTCAATGATAAGCAACGCACGCCGATCATAGACAAACACACTCTTACTCACCTTAAATTCTTCTGCACCGTATGTCATGGTCAGCGTAACATCATATGTGCCGATTGCCGCATACTGATGCACAACCTCTTCCCCTATTTCAAAAAAGCCATCACCAAAATCCCATCTATATGTTGGATTAAATTCTAAATCTTCTGACAAGACTGACTGTGACGCATCAAAAATGATTTTCTTGTCCACTTGCACATAATCTTCAGAAGTCACTACTGGCTCAACCAAAACACCACCCATCCCTAATTCTTCTTCTAGAATGACAGTGTCAGCCTGTGCAAAGACAGACAAAGGACTCAAGATAAGTCCCAAAATAGAAAAAATAACAAAAAAATGCTTTGTCATAAATAATTTTTCAAAAATAATATGAATTGATTATATCATTTATTCACCCTTTTTTCAAACAAAAAAGACTCTTTAAAAAAGAGTCTTGCAGGCGTGGAGGGAATCGAACCCCCGTCATAGGTTTTGGAGACCCATGTGTTACCACTACACCACACGCCCATATTAAGTAAATTTTTGATACAAGATATATCCGCCATAGCTCTGTGTAACAAGAGCGACGGTGGGACACGCCCCTGACGCCAAAATAGCATACACGAAAAAGGATAAAAAATCAAGTGTCCTTGGGACACTTGAT
>PKTJ01000010.1 GCA_002869205.1 Candidatus Parcubacteria bacterium
ATTTCCTGGTCATCACTATCATCCCTCATTTCTTTTAATTTAGGTAAAAATTTAGCGATAGCTAATCTATAATATTTAATTGTATTTGTCCATAGTTCTTTCATACACTGTGAGTTTAGTTAATAATCGAATTATTTTTATGTTCGTTTATATCAAAAAATTATACTTCCTCAATAATTTTTTGTAAACCATGTTTTTTAAGATATTTATTCCATGCTTTCACACATTCGGTGGCTATTGCAAAAACGTCGTGAGATTTTCCGTCTATTTTAATCTCTAATCTTGAAAAATTTACTTTCCCTTGAGAAGTAGGGTCTAAAAGAAAAATATGTGTGTTTATCTTTTCAATTTTTTTACCAGATCGGGGTTTATTATTTAATCCAGCATGTTTAAAAATATTGCAATAATCAGCTGCGAGTGACAGGTTAGGATCTTTATTTATATATTTTTCTACGTCGTCAAATATTTTAATAGTTTTATCTTTTTTGAAATAATCTTTTAAATGATAGCATTGGTTAAAAAAATCTTCTGCAGTATCTTTAGCTTCTACATTAGATATTTTTCTTCCATTATTTATACTTATCTGTGCTAAATGACGATAAACTCTTATCATTTGTGCATATTTTTCTTTAACTAAATGTTCCATAACTTTTCTATTTATTAACTCTCCCCAAAACCTCCGCCAATCTCTCAACCTCATCACTCCCAATCCTATACTTCTTACCTGTAGTCATTTCAATCTCTACCACATCCCATCCAGAAACATTAAAAATCCACATACCAGAAGGAATCCAATATCGAATACCCCAACCATGATACCAGTGATGTCGTGCTGCTTTTGCTGAAACGATTTCTGAGAGTTTGAATTTTTTGTGAAATATACCGTAGCCGAATTTGATACGGAGATATTCGTGATCAACTGTTACGGTGAGGGTACCAAACGATCCGATAATAAATAGAACGAGAAGCATGAGAGTGAGTATGCCGAGATTCATTTCTTCTTTGCCTGCGGTAAAAATTACAGCGAAGAGTAGGGAAGTGAATACAAAGACAAATATCATGAGTCGTCCTACTTGTGTGTGTTTGTAATTCATAGGATTTATTTTTTGATTATTTTTATTCCTTTAATTCCAAAGAATAATAAAATGAGCATTATAATTTTTAAAATATAGTGATCGTTAAGATCAAAAAGATCTCTGGTCATAGGAGTAATACTTCCTACGAGTAAGTGAGATACTATGCCGATTGGTAACGTGAGAAACATCCAGCTTTTTTTTGGGATGTCCAATCTTAATTTTAGAAATAATTTTGAGAGCAGGGGAGAGAGTAAGTAGATTCCGAGGAATGAAACGACAAAATCAAATACAGCATAATCGAGAATGCGGAACTGTCTGAGGAATTCTATAGTATTCATAGTTTTTTAACATTTTTTGTGTATATTACTTAAATTTTATCTCTATTTAGCCCAAAAGTCAATGAAAATGTTGACAGCGGTTATGTTTTTTGGTAACTTCAGGTAGAAACAAACTCGAGGTTCTTCGATGTCGACGCCGAAAAGAATCGCGACTCCCGCAGAGATCCGCACGAGCATTATCAAGACCCTTGGTAGGAGTAGGGGAATTGATCTGACGATGGAGGATCGGAGTATCGTAAGGCTCAAGGCCTGTACGTTCTCTGTCTGTCGCCGCACGGACAAGGTGGTCGGCATAACCGATCTTGACGAGAAGGTTTCTATTGACCTCGGCAAGATCATGGCGACCAAAGAGGTCTCGCGATTCGCAAGCTAAGGAATAAGACGGTTCGCGTCTGCGAGCCGTACAACCTTGAGGTGTACAGTTGGCCAGAGTAACAGACGAAGACGTGGTCGCAAGGTATCCGAAGCACTTCCATCGAGCTCGAGAGATCCTTGAAATCAAATCTCAGATTCGGGATCTCAGGGTCAGACTTGATGGTGAGCTGGACTTCGACGAGATACAGAAGATCCATAGGGAAATTCGCGCGCTTCAGGAGAAGCTCGGCTGAATTTTCCTACACGCCCGACATGGGCAAACGAGGAGACTATGCACCACAGTCGTGCATCACCCTGACGTTCTCTCGGGAACGTATCGTACGTTCTTCACGCGTGACGTCGGGGAGAACAAAAAGCAGTTCAAATATGGGCTGTTTTTTTATAAAAATATAATAGAAAAAACAACCCTGAGCTAGAGTTGCTTTTGCAAGTCCCCGCTGGTCGGTGCGACTGCATGTGACCGTCGGGGGATTCCCCCTTGAACCTACTTGACGGGAGGTTCGATACCGTGGTTATTCGTGCTCAGCTCTTCGGCCTGCGCGCGCGTACGTATTTCCTGCGAGACCGATCCGTTGCTCATGGAGAGGAGCCACGCTCCCCAGAGCACGAACAGGACGATGAGGAGACACAGGAGGAGGTTGATGATCGTGGTTTGGCGCTTGTTCATGACATCACCCCTCATCCATGTGGCGCATGTGTCCGGCTTCTCGGATCTTGCTGCATTCGCGTAGATCGTACGTGTGACATGTGGGCAGATCCACCTTGGTAGTCTTGCCTTGTTTGTCGACGCACAGGAACTCTCGTAGTACGCTGTTGCGACTCTGCCGCTTCTTGATCCAGAAGGGTTCGGCGTTGACCGCCGCGCACACCAGAAGTTCTTGCTGAAGGGCGATCTGCTGCGGGGTCAGGCACTCACTGCAGGGTCTCTCGTGAAAATGACACACGAGTGCGTAGACTCCAAACCCACAGACTGTGGCGATCAGGGCAAGCCCGAAGGTAACAGGCTTCTCAAAGATGCTCCGAACTTTTTTTGCCGTTTTCACAGCACTACCTAAGGTTGAGATTTCATACATATGTTTATCACGAAAAAGTCGTCTCGTCAATAATACTATATTGTTTTAAATACAAAAAATCCCCAAAGCAGGGGATTGTCTGTTGAGTATATTTTGTTATCTCATTCTCATTCTTAATCTTATTCTTAACCTTATTCTACCGCTCTCTCTTTTTTCGCCTGGTGTTCCATCTCTTCGAGTCTCTGGTAATAATCTCCAAATTCTTTCAAATGAGCAAGAGTAATTTTACCCGTGAGTACGGGATCGTCACCAGTGACATCAGTTTGTGGATCGTGCGTACCATGTTCCATTTCCTCATCCATACCCATACGAAAATCTTCGAGTTCAAAATCTGCTTCATCAAAATTGATACCAATTTTGTCGGCGACTTCCTGGGCCTCTTCTGAGGTGAATTTTTTTTCTGACATATGTACTCTATATTATTTATTTTTTAGTTCTTTTAATGCATTTTTACTTAATAAAAAATCTAAGGTTTCTTTAATTTCTTTGCCAGTAATATCTATACAATTAATAAAAATTGAAACTTCACCCGCCTCATCTTTTCTGTGTGAGACTTCACCAAGTTCGTCCAAAAGCTGTTGACCCATATCCATGTTATGAGCATCCAATACTTTCTTGAGAATAGGTGCAAGTGCTCGATCAAATGTTCCATCCTCTTTGAATACAGCCAAACATAAATCGTCGATTTCTTGTTGAATAAGATTATACCGCTCTTTTGCTGTTATTGGGGATGATTCACTAAACTCAGTCATATAGTTATTATGTGTTTGTTATTTTTTGTCCCTCACTCGTATCTTCTACATCAAACCCAAGCTTTTTAATCTTGTCACGAAGTTCATCTGACTTTGTAAAATCTTTTTCTTCGCGAGCTTGTTGTCTTTGGTCCATTAATTCTTGTACTTCTTTTGGAACTTTTACCTTCTTACTTTCTCCTTTTATCTCATTTAAACCAAGACCGAGAACCTTATCAAATGTAAGTACAGTATCATAATTTATTTCATTGTTTTTGATAGCTGTTTGTAAAAGTGCCAAAGCACCAGCAGTATCTAGATCGTCGTTGATTTTTTCAGCAAAATTATCTCTGAGTTCTGAGTTAGAATTTCCTACTTTCTTATCTTTGAGTTCCATTACTTTTCCATGTAATCGTTTCAACCCAGCTTCTGCGGCTTCAAGTGCTTCCCAAGAAAAATTTAATTGTTTTCTGTAATGAGTTTGTAAGAGAAAATAACGATACGCAAGGGGATCGATATTTTTTTCTTTAAGCGTTTGCAGAGTGATAAAATTGTCTGCTGACTTTGCCATCTTATCTCCATCTTTCATTATGAGGAATTCACCATGCATCCAAAAGTTTACCCATGGTTTTTTGCCAGTAAGCGTTTCAGTCTGTGCGATTTCATTTGTGTGGTGAATAGGTACATGATCAATACCACCACAGTGAATATCAAATTGTTCTCCTAAATATTTCATACTCATGGCACTACATTCTATGTGCCAGCCAGGGAAACCTTTGTGTCCAAATGCGTCCCATTCCATTTGACGTCGAGATCCTTCGCTCCCTGCGGGTCGCTCAGGATGTCGTCCGTCGCGAGACGGACTCCATTTCCACAAAGCAAAATCATGTGGATTTTTCTTTTCTCCCATATCTACTCGTTCACCAGCTTTTAATTCCTGATTTTCGAGATTAGCGAGCTTGCCATAGTCATCGATCTTTGTTGTATCAAAGTAAATTCCATCTGACGTCTCATATGTCACACCTTTGTCAGTGAGTGCTTGTACAAAGTCAATTTGCTCTTGGATATGGTCAGTTGCCTTGCACCACGTCGTTGGTTGAGTAATATTGAGATCAGTCATGTTTTCTTTGAATTTTTCAGCATAAAATTCTGCAATCTCCCATGCTGTTTTACCTTCGCGAGCTGCACCTTTTTCCATCTTATCTTCGCCACTGTCTGCATCATCAGTCAGGTGTCCCACGTCAGTAATATTCATGACATGATTTACGTCATAGTCGTTAAATTTCAAGACACGTCGAAGGATGTCTTCAAACACGTATGTTCTTAGATTGCCAATATGTGCGTAATTATAAACAGTCGGACCACATGTATAGAGACCAACCTTATCTTTTTTGATAGGATCGAATGCTTCTTTTTGTTTCGTACGTGTATTGTAGAGTGAAAGAGTCATATTTTTGTAATTAATCTGGGGTAATTATAGTGTAACGAAGGCAATTTGTAAAATTAGGAGTCTTGATTTTTGTAAGATTTTGTGTATAATGTCGGCAGGGGTTGGAAGGGTTAGAAGGAGATGGCCAAGAAAAAGACTCAGAAAGAAGGGGGAGTGGAAGAAGTAGTCGACTACGAGTGTATGACACCTGGGTGTCGGACTCGTGTGAGTCACCTGAACAAGAAGTGCACTACGTGCTTCATGAGAAGGAGTTTCAGACCTCGGTCTGCGGCGGCGCGTCGAATCTCTTCGGCTGGCTGAAGTCTTGCGTCAACAACCCCTGACGTGAGTTTATTAAAGAATCCTCGAAAGAGGGTTTTTTGTTTGAAATTTTTTGTACAATGCAACTCNAGAGGGAGGAGCTATATTAAGCACGTTTTTATTTATTTCCCCTCTCTTCGTAAGAGAGGGGTTAGGGGTGAGTTGCGTGAAAATATCATCAAAGATTGTTATACTATTTTATATGAATCAAAAGCTACAAGAAATAAAAAAACGTTGTAAAGAATTACGCATCAACCAGACGGAAACTGAAGCAATTTTGTGGAATTTTTTGAGAAATCGTAGATTTTATAATAGAAAATTTTATCGTCAACACCCCATAAAATTCTCTATAAACAACAAAGTTCATTATTTTATCGCAGATTTTTATTGTCATGAATATAAATTAGTCATCGAACTTGATGGTGAAATTCATAAAAAACAAAAAGAGTATGATGAAATGCGTGAAGGTTTGTTAAAAGGAATAGGATTTATTGTGATGAGATTTAAAAACAGAGAAATATTAGAAAATGTTGGAGAGGTTTTAAATAAAATTAAGAAGATCATTGTTTGAACGCACACTTGTTTTATAGTATACTTAGAAATAATATTTAACATTTTTTTATGCGTCTTCTTTTACGTTGGATTGCAAATGCAGGAGTACTTCTCCTCATTGCGTACTATGTACCAAATATTGCCGTTGCCGGATTTTATGCTGCACTCATCACTGCGTTGGTACTCGGACTAGTAAATGCAATTATTCGTCCGATTTTACTTTTGCTCACACTGCCGGTGAATTTACTCACGCTTGGACTCTTTACCTTTGTGATTAATGCGTTGTTATTTTGGTTTGTCTCTACTGTTGTCGAAGGATTTATGGTAGTAGGATTTCAAGCAGCGTTTATTGGTGCACTACTTATGACTATTGCGAGTTGGTTTATTGGACAATTTCTTAAGAAGAAATAAGATAGAAAGTTAAAAAGTATAAAAGTTCGTAAAGTTCTTTATAGACTTTATAAACTTTTTAACTTTATAAACTCTTATACTATGAAAAAAGCCCTCCTGTTTTTATTCTGTTTGTTTTTGTTACCAAGTCAGACACATGCCGTCACCGGTTTTCTCGGTAATCAGGGTGTGTGGATGTCAGATGGTCCATCGTTTGAGGGAGATACGGTAAAATTATATACCGTAGTGGTAAACAATAGTGCGCCACGACTCTCTCTTACAGTAGAATTTTATAATGGCGCAACACTTATCAATAGTGTGACCGTAAACAACCTGACATTTGAAGAAGCAAAACAAGTGTGGGTAGAATACGTATTGCCAGCAGGCGAACAACAATTTTCTGCAAAGCTGGTAAGTCTTGATGCACGTGATAATGTGGGAAATCCGGTTGATGCAAATATAAACCAGACTGAACAGCAATCACAAAATTATGATATTGATATTGATACTGATGGCGATGATGTAGGAAACAAGGAAGACAGTGATGATGATAATGATGGATTAAGCGATACAAAAGAATCAGAATTAGGAAGTGATCCATTGAAAAAAGATACGGATGGTGATGGACTTGAAGATAAAGTGGAAGTAGACAAAGGTCTTTCTCCAAAAAAAGTTGATACTGATGGTGATGGACATAATGATAATACTGATTTGTATCCAACTGATAAAAATGAGTGGGCTGATATTGATGGTGATGGGATTGGAGACAATTCTGATACTGATGATGATAATGATGGGCTGAGTGACGAAGATGAAAAAAAAATGGGTAGTGATCCACACAATCCAGATTCTGATGGAGATGGTCTGACAGATGGTGAAGAAAAAGAGTATGGAAGTAGTCCAACGTCTCAACACACTGACGTAGATAGTATTTTGGACAAAGATGAGGTCGACGCAGGTACTGATCCAGCAAAGTCTGACAGTGATGATGATGGATTAAGTGACGGTGATGAATACAAGATGAAAACAGACCCTCTCAAAAGCGATACTGACGAAGATGGGTTGAGTGATGGGGAAGAGAAAGAAAAAGGAACAGATCCACTAAAAAAAGATTCTGATGGTGATGGCGTGGATGATATGACAGACTTGTTTCCACTCGATAGCAGCGAAGCTTATGATACTGATCTCGATGGTATAGGAAACAATGCTGATGACGATGATGATGGTGATAAAATTTCGGATGTAGAAGAGAACGAGCGTGGAACAGATCCATTAAAAAAAGATTCCGACGATGACGGTTTGGAAGATGATATTGAAATAGAAGCGGGTACTGATCCGATGAATCCAGATTCAGACGAGGATAGAATGATGGACGGTGAGGACGATGAGCCGCTTGTATTTAACAAAGGAAAAAAATGGTTTAGCACAGGATATCTGATATTTCTTGCAGGACTTGCATTTGTATTTTTCCTTCTTTTTAGTGTAATGTACTATTTGAAATGGAGAAAAGTCGAAGATAGAGAAGCGTCTGGTGATGATCCTGAAAATAACGATACTGAAGAAGAAATCGTTGAATTAGAAGATGACGATAATGACTCTGTAGGGGAGACTCTAGAGTCTCCCGAAGAGGAAGAAGAGGAAGAAGAGGAAGAAGAGGAAGAAGAGGAAGAAGAGGAAGAAGAGGAAGAAGAGGAAGAAGAGGAAG
>PKTJ01000032.1 GCA_002869205.1 Candidatus Parcubacteria bacterium
AATCCACGTCATTTTCATAGAAGAGTGCTCGTGGGTTATTGATAAGTTCTAGATGTTCAGGAATTGTCGAAACAAGTGCTGGCTTACCATAACTCATTGCTTGAAGTACAGTAATAGGGAGTCCTTCGTTGAGAGATGGATGTACAAGCGTAAGTGCATTTTTATAGAGTTGCTCAAGCATGTCACCTGATTGAAAATCAGTAAACACAATATCATTTACATTACTTGCTTGGAGATGAAGTTGCTTCACGTATTCATTGGTATATACTTCACCACCAACAATAGCAAGTTTAAGATCTTTGATTTTTTGATCATCCGGGTTACGAGCTTTCAGGTTGTGAAATGCTTCGATCAATAAGTGTGCACCTTTGTGTGGTACAAGACGTGAAACCATCACAAGGTAATTATCTTTTTCAAGACCAAATTTTTCAATCAAGTTATCTTTAATCTCATATTCAGGAATATATACACCATTCGGAATATATTCTGTGTTTTTTGCAAACTCATTTACACAATATTTCTGTAGACTCTGAGAGACCGTAATTGTTTCGTGGGCAAATGTACATGCAGCACGTTCACCAAGACGCAAAAAGAATTTTGCAATCATATTCCATTTTTGGTGATATCGGTCAATAGAGTGAAATGTTGTGATAACTTTTGCACGTGGTTTGAAGATGCGAGGAATCCACGAAAGGAGAGAAGGTCCTACACCGTGGTAATGAATCACATCATAATCTTGGAATAGCGCATGCATTGTTGCGGTGAAGGTATGCGTAATAGCATCAAGATGTTTGGTGTGAAGAGATGGGGTAAATTTGATATTCACGCCATATATATCTTTTTTGATATCTTCCGGATACCATTTTCTACTATATGCAATCACTTCGTGTCCAATCTTAACCAAGCGTACAGATAGATCATGCACGTGTCGTTCCACGCCACCGTAGTGGGCGGGCATTCCTTTTTGCCCAATCATTGCAATTTTCATAGCTTGAAATTAAGGTATTTTGGCCACATATAGCCAAAAAGGGTGATTTAAATATAACAGACAAGTATAGCATAAAACAGCCCATTTGTCAAGGTCTGTGCAAGGTATTTTGGATACAAAAAAAGCGCTAATTTTAGCGCTTTTTGTGACTATTTTAGATTATTGTACAAGTATTCCTTTTTGTTTGCCAATGGTGTCAGTCGGTATAGAGGTGTCGAGATTTGGTGAAGATCGGGTTATAGGTGTCCCAATGTAGCTATCAGTGGTAGATAAGCTCATATTTTGGAGTAATATCGGAGATGTTCCTCGTTGTGAGTCACTAGGAGTGATAGATAGTTCAAAATATATACCAGCGGTTGTGTGTGCAGGTAATCCCGAGAGTGACCATGATACAACTCTTGTTGCTGGGTTATAAGACACGTCTGCTCCATGAGTCACACTTGTTTTGCCGGTCCAGGATACATGACTTGGTAAGCTTGCGGAGTACGATACATTTTCTACACGACTTGTTGTATTTGTGATCTGAGCCATGGCCCAATATTTTGTTTCTTTCCCTACTTGTAGGGGCAGTGGTCCGCGTCCAAGTTGGTCGCCTTCATTTGTGTAATATCTTAATTCATTAGTTACAAGTAGTTGTGTGCCTATTGCAATATGTGAAGATTCCACGCTTGTTTTGTATTGAGCTTTTGAAAGACCAGAAACATATCCTAATATGTCTGGTGAGAGAAATAACTCAAGGTCTGTTCCTCCGGTAGGAGAATATTTGATAGGAACAAGTAGAGGAAATGATATTACTTCACCAGGATTGATGTGAGACAAACTCAATATATTTTTTTGAGAAAGAGTAACAATGTTGTTTGAAATTGAGCCACCGTTGAGGTTTGTAAACTTTCTTATATCAACTATTGAAGTGGGTACAGGGATGTTGAGAGTCAAGTTTGATAAAGAGACGTTACTGTCATTGCGCATTTGGATTGTTAAGGTGGGTGTTTCATTTGGTCGTGTAGTCTTGAGGTCGTTATTCCAAGAAGTCTGAATATCTAAATGAGGATAGACAATATCAAAAGAATGAGAAACTGTCTCTTGAGAAACGTCTTGATTGTTTACAGTAACTGTTGGAGTGATATCTATATCAAGAGCGTCTTGTCTGCCTGGTACGTTTACGTTGATGGTTCCTTGGAATTTTCCAGATTCTTCTGGTGTTAGCTTTTCTATTGACCACACGTCATCTTCCACTGTTCACTTTGTGACATTTGGGTCAGATACTATCACTCCTGATGGGAATGAGAGGGGTATTTTGATATTTTCAAGGTCTATATCACCATTATTAACAATATCAAGAGTGATAGGTAAGGAGATGTTATTTGTTATCTTTTCAGCTAGTGTTATATCCATCTCAAGTACAGATCCACGTAATATAGACACATGAGGACTTATTTTTTGTTCTTGTTTTTTGCGGCCTTCCTGAGTGTAGCTAAGTGTTGCGAGAAGTGGATTTTCTATGTCAGGGGTACCATAGAACCATCCAGAGATAGAGAATTGTCCACTATAGGTAGGTTTGATATTTTTAAGTGTAAATACGTGTTGATCAACGTCGAATAAATCTTCAGGGGTAACTTTATCAATAATAAAATTTTGAGGCAGAGTGATATCTAGAGTGGGTGAATTGAGTGTTGTGGCACTGTCATTCCTGTAAGTAATAGTATAGGTGGTATATTCTCCACTCAAGATTCGTTCGTGAGTTGGTCTTACTGAGAGGTAGACGAGATCTGCCACACTTGGATTGTATGTCCACCAAAATACAGTGCCTGCAAGAAGTGCAATTAATGAAAAGAGTAAAACCATATCAAAGAGAAAAAGTTTACGTGCATGTATAAACTTGAGATGATATCTTTTCTTATAATGCATCTCCAGGTAATGAATAGGGGATGATATAAACGCAAAAAACCATTTATGAGGTGCATTTAACAAATGGTGTTTGGATAAGTATTTTTCTACAAATTTCATAGTATGTGCGAAATTACGAACAGTACGAAATACGTATATATTATACATGAGAATCAACGAATAAGGAACAAGTTTGAGTTTAACAAGCTTGCAAGTAACTAGTCTACTAGTCAACTAGTTACTTATAAACTTCATAATTTAATAAAAAACTACCTATATAAAGGTAGTTTGTCTGTTATTTTTTACTTCTTATTCCTTATCCCCTAATTCTTTTTTAACACTCTTTGTACTTGGGGAGTAGAGGGTGTTTTTTATCTTCCATTTATCCACATACTGACCAATACCAAATTTTTCTGATTTGTTCTTCACAGTAGTCTTTTTCTGAGACCATTTTACGAGACTTTCGAAGTTTATCTTATATCTTCCAGCAACCACTACATAGGTAATTTCTTGGCTTTTGATAGCTCTACGTATGGTTTGAGGGTTCACACCAAAGAGACGTGCTGCTTCTGATATAGAGACGCGTACAATTTCTTTTTGGTCTTCATTGGGTTGTGGAATCGGGTTATCCATAGGACTTTTGTATAGAGTAATATTATCAAACAAGTCGTTTTTTGTCAAGTATGAGCTCTTAATATGGATTTAAGGACTTTATTTAAAAAATCTTTTTATTATTACTATATTTTGTATATAATATTGTATACAAATAGGGCTATATTGAGTTAAATAGAGAAATAAGTATATACTGACCTATACAAATATACATAGATGTATATAGTAGTTTATACAATTATTTAATAAGTCGTATAGTTAACAAGTATCTAGTTTGCTAGTCAACTAGATACTTGTTAACTATAGATAGGTGGATAATTTGCTTGTATTTAGCAAAGTTATGTGTTATACTTTTTGCCGTCATACGACTACTATAAACAGTAAACACGATGACTAAAATATAAGCCATACAGTAAGAGCTACTCACTTGTGAGCTTTTTTCGGCTACACGCTGTATATGGCTAAAATCCATATAAGTGTGCAGTCTTAGGTGTAACACTTTTTTATTTCTTACGTCTTCTAATATGAAGGCCAACTATCGTGAAAAACTACTTGTGCATAAGGTGCAAGAAAAGAAAGATAACGAGGCCTTCGGCGAGCTCTATGATCTTTATATAGAAAAAATATATCGATTTGTATTTATAAAGCTTTCAAATAAAGAAGAGGCTGAGGATATAACAAGTGAAGTTTTTCTCAAAACATGGAATTATTTGACTGCTGACAAAAAACAGTCAGAAATAAAAAGCTTTAGCGGACTCGTATATCGTATCGCACGTAACACAATGGTAGATTTTTTCCGACACAAGAGTGTGAGGAAGGAATACGGTATTGAAACATTAGAAGATGTGGGTGAGGATAGTGAATTGTTAGAACAGATTGATGTGAAGCATGAGGTGTCAAACATATTGCAAGTGCTCAAAAAGATGAAACGTGAATATCAAGAGATTATATTACTTAGATATATAGAAGAATTGAGTATTGCAGAGATTGCAGAAATTCTAGAAAAACGAAAGACAAATGTCCGGGTGACACTCCATCGTGCATTGAAGATTTTGAAACAATTGTTAGAGAAAAAATAAGATACTGATATACAGATAATCCAGATTTACAGATATTTTATCCGTAAATCTGGATTATCTGGAAATCCGGATATAAAATTGGTGTTTAGGTATTCAATCTATGAAGAACCTTAGACGACAATTGAAAGAAGTGAAACAAGCAAAAGGTCTGGTAAATCCAGATCCTTCTTGGGTTTTGGAAAATAAACAAAAACTTTTGAACCAGATTTCAAATACTACTGCCGTAGAGCAAAAAGAAAAGAAACAAAATGTTCCAGAGAATATGCAATATGCATGGCTTAGTTTTACACGAAAGGCAAAGGTATTTTTACCTCAAAACATGGCATCGTTGGCACGACCTTTGGCTACTGCTGTTCTTGCGCTTTTGCTCACCACCAGTGGTTGGGTTGCGAGTGCCTATGCTGAGCCAGGAGATGTGTTCTGGGGTACAAAAGAGGCTTTCGGTGTTGTTGTGGAGCATGGTCGTCTTGTTTTGACACGAGATGACGATGAGGCTCCTCTCCATCTTGAATTTGCAAGTAAACGCGCAAAAGTATTGCAGCAGGTTGTAGACAGAGAAAATATTGATCCAGTAAAGAAGAAAAAGATGGTGCAAAAAGCGGTTGAAGATGTCGAGAAGAAGCTTGCAAGTGCTGATGAGAGTTTACAAAAAATAAGCCCTGAAAAAGCATCTAAAATGGTAAAAGACGTTTCTCTGAAGACAAAAGAGATTTCAAAAACATTAAAAGATACTGCAAAAAAAGTCGAAGTTGAAGATAGCGAATTTGCTAAAGATATAAATAAAAAAGCAACCGAATCTACAAAAAAGAGTCTTGAGATGGTTGAAGTAGTGGTTCAAAAAAAGATCGAAGCACAGCTTGAAATATCTGAAGATGAAAAAAATGTTATAAAGGAACATATTGATGAAGTGGTTGGAAATTTAAAACAGGATGCTCAAAAAGCGCAAACCCAAGCTGAAGAATTGACTGAAGGTGTTGAGACAGGGGCTATAAGTGAGCATGAACTTGTTACATCAACAGTAGGTGTGGTAGAAGAGGTTGAGAATAGTGTTGAGGGAGATCCATCAACAACTACTTCTGACAGTATTGACACTGAAATAGAGGCAGTGTCAACAACTACTTCTGAGAATGTTGAAACAGCGGATGAGAGTGATGTAGAGCAGACTATCCAATCAGGTAGTTTGATGGAGTCTGGTGAAAAAGTAAAAAATGTGGTGAAGACTATTGGGGATGCGGTTGAATCATTCGATGAAGATGTAGAAGGTGTAGATGTGTTGGTAGAAGAAGATATCCTTGAGGCAATCAAAAAAACACAAGAACTCAATGATTCTGTTGAACAAGCAGTAGATGGTGTAAGTAAGACTGTTGAAGAATTACTACCTCATATTAGTAATAGTGGACTCAGAGATGGAGAAACAAAAGATGTTACTGAGGGTGATGAAGAGTCTGTGAGTAGTGTTGAGGAGAAATAACTATAGTGATTATTCGTTTTATTCTTAATTTAAGTAACGGCTCTTTATCACGTAAAATCGTTTATACGATCACGTGATGTAATACTGTGTGGCTTAGATCTCTCAAGGAAGTTTCCTGGGGGATCGCATGCCATACAGTATCGTCCCGACGTCACGTCGGGGCAAGGGCAATATCTGACTGTGGCCAGTCGGATATCTCTACTACCCCGACGTAAAGCCGGGGGACCCCACTTGGCCAAAAGGTCGATCCGCCGTGGGCGGAGTCAAAGTGGTTATTAATTCCGCCTTATTGCGTTGACGTTCTGGTGTTAAACCGAGAATGCGCATCGTAATAAGACAAAGGTTATTTATGACAGATGTATTAAAATTCGGTAAAAAACTCTTTACCTTTTCTGTTGTAGCAGTAACAATCGTATGGAGCTTGGGCCTTGCTGCTCTCGTCCCAGCTACTGCTTACGCTGAAACTTGTACTGAGCTTGAAGCCGGAGATTTGTTTAAAGTTCCTGGTGGCGCAGCCGTTTATATGGTTACCGCTGACATGGACGCAATGTATTTCCCAAGTCAGGAAATCTTTGAAAGTTGGAATCTTAGTTTCGACAACGTTACTGAGATTGCAAATGTATGTTTCGACAACTATGAACAAGCAACCCCAGCTGGTGTAAGTTATCGCCCTGGTACATACTTGCTCAAACGTGTTGAATCTCCTTCTATCTACGTTGTATTGCCTGGCAACCAACGTATGAAGGTAGAAAGCCCATCAGCTCTTGCAGCTCTTTATGGTGATAACTGGGGCGTACTTGTACGTGATATCCCTTCATATTACTGGAGCAACTATGTAGCAGCTAGTGGTGAACTTACAGACGCTGTACCACACAATGGTATGATCGTACGTAAGACAGGTGAAGACACAGTTTACCAAGTCATGGACGG
Source organism: Candidatus Parcubacteria bacterium (assembly GCA_002869205.1). Taxonomy (GTDB): domain Bacteria; phylum Patescibacteriota; class Patescibacteriia; order Magasanikbacterales; family UBA922; genus BM521. Next base: position 6,968 of record PKTJ01000032.1, read on the forward strand.
TATGCTCTATGAGGTCACTGGCCTTGAGACTGCTGGTATGATGGACTTTGGTGGTGTTAAAGGTTATGAAGTTGCAGATCTTGGTGGTCTTGCTGTTGCTGGTACTACAGTAACTGTTGCAAGTATTTTCGAAGATCCTACACAACTTGGTAACATGCCTGAAACTCCAGTTGTTTCTGGTGATTTAGCTGTTTCTCTTTCTGCAGGTACACCTACAGGTGTTCAAGCTGCGGTTGGCAGTCTTTACAATGATGTATTACACTTCAATCTTAAAGCTGGTAGTACAGCTGTAGAGGTTACTGGTGTAACTTTGCAAAAGACTGGTCTTCTTGCAAATACAGATATCAGTGGTATTAGCACATGGGTAGGAAGTGAAAGACATGGTTCTATCGCTACTGCTCTTGATGATGAAGGTAAAGTTTCTATCGGTTTTGGTAATAATCCTATTACTGTTGCCGCAAACTCAACCGTTACTGTTTCTGTAAAACTAAATATCAGTTCTTCTGCTACAGCTACTAACTTCCAAATGGGAGTTGTGGAGTTGGAAACAGGCGCTGATGTTACTGGTTTCCCTGTAACAGGTAACCAAGCTACTGTAGTTGCTGGTACTCTTGCTAGCTACACAGTTTCAGCTGGTACTGTTGCTGGTTATGCTAGTGAAGCAGCAGCAACATCAGGTTCTGGTCAATTGGAAATTGGCGAACTTCAAAAAGAAGTTGGTAAATGGACATTTGCTGAGAGTGGAAATGAAGACGCTCTTATTGAGAATCTTACTTTCTTCCTTTCAGGTACTTCAAATTCAGACACTGAATTAAAGAACTGGACAGTATATGGTCCCGCTAATGAAGTGTTGGGAACCGCAGTATCATCTAATGATCGTTATGTTACCGTTCCTGTAAACTACACCCTTAAAAAGGGTTACTCAAAGACATTGTCTTTGAAAGTAGACATTGTTGACGGTTCTAACAAATATTTTTCTGTTAGCATCCAAAATGACTACGATGTAATGGCCAAAGGTATGACCACTGGTTATTATGTAGCTCCAGGAAGTTTCAGTAGCCAAACTCCTACAAATTCTTGGTTCAAAATGAAACAAGGTACTTTATCAGTACAAAGAGCAGCAACTTCACCTAGCGCTTCAGTTCCTGCAGGCGTAAATGATGAGGTTCTCGGACTTTTCGAGCTCAAAGCTATTGGTGAAGACGTAGAGATCCGTAAGATGGCTCTCGAAATTTATTCTGGTGATGCAAATGATCCAGACATGACTGGTAATGTAAAAGTTCAGTCAGAAGATGGAAGTAAAACATATCTTTCAACTGCTTATACTAATTTGATTGATGGTACTACTTCTGGTGCTACATTTGCTACTGGCACAGCGCGTAATTTGTCCACCTATTTGACTATCAAGTCAGGTGAGACTGTTACTATTCGTGTAGTTGGTAATATTGCCGATGGAGCAAATGCTTCCGATACTTATGCAGTAAAAGTTGGTGCATTCTACCTCAAGAGACTTTCTACTCTTGACTATCAGACTAAACCAAATACTACAACCGCATATCTTGGAAACACCATGAACGTTACAGCAGCTTCACTTACTTTGGCTAATAACACCTCAGTAGGTAACAGTACTCTAGCAACTGGTGCTACTAATGTAGTAGTGGGTTCAATGGTTTTGGCAGCAGGATCATCAGAAAATGTTACTGTTACTACCATGGCGGTAGATATGACTAATGCAAGTAATGTGTTAAATCTTGGTCTTTGGGACGGAGATACATTGCTTGGTACAGAAGTGGTAACTCCTGTTATTGCAAGTAATACTTTCTCATTCTCTTTGGATATTCCAAAGAACACTACAAAGGTATTGAATTTGAAAGCTGATGTAGCTACTACAGCTTCATCTACTAGTGCTTTCACTGTTTCAGCTCTTACAGCTGTTGGTGCTGGTACAGGTCAATCAGCTATCACTTTTACTGCAACTTCTTTACAAACAACATCATTTGGTGCTGCTCGTTTGATAATCACGAATGATAGTGTTGTTGAGAATGCAATTGTATTGCCAACAGCAGTTGGTGAAAAATCCCTTATTGCTACTCATAAGTATGAAGCAGTAAATTCTGATATCGAATTGAGAAAGGTAACTTACTCTGTACTTGGAGAAACTTCTACATCTACAGAAGGTACATCAGCAAACTACGGAATCGTAGAATTGCGTGATCCAGAAGGAAATGTATTAGCTAGCGCTCAACCTGTTGATAGTACAGCTACTACGCTTACCTTTACTGGATTCACTTACACTATTCCTGCAGGACTTACAAAGAAACTATCTTTGTATAGTACTGTGAATGGTTCTGGTGTTATGACTCCAGCAAGTACAAGTCGTGTCGGTATTTCTAGTGATGCTAACACTTCTCTTGAAGCGTATAGTTCTACTGGTCTTTTGGCTCGCTCAGTGATCGGTTACGGTAGTACATCAGCAGAATATAGTGCAGACGATACTAACTTTGCACCTTCAAGTTTGATGCTCTTCCACAACACCGCTCCTGTGATTGCTTTGAGCAATTCACCAAGTGGTTCAAAGACTCCAGCTAATGAAACTGATGTATTTACATTCAGTGTTGCAAACCCTGGTACTCGTGATATGCGCGTAGGCAGTTCAACTGTTTATGTTTCAGTATCTGGTCTAGCAGGTGCAGGTTCTATCTCTACATTCAACTTGTATGATGGATCTACACTTCTTGCAACTGACAGTTCAACAACTATGGACAGTAGTACTCCTACTAGTACCGTTACGTTCAACACAGTTAACGATATATCAAGTAGATTAGCTAACCTTGTAATTTCAGCAGGTGAGACAAAGACTTTCAAAGTCACTGTCAACACATCTAACATCAGAACTGGTATGAGTTCTGGTAACAATGCTTATCTTACAATGAGTCTAGACGGTGCTGTAGGTTACAGCGCTTCAGCTGACACACAAGAAGATAACTGGGCTGACGGTGTATTCACATATTTCTACACTCCTGTAAATGGTAGTGAAAATACTGATGAATACGGTGCTTCAGATAGTTATGACATTAATGGTAATACATTAACGTTCTAACACACGTCTTAAGCTAAGCTCTCAAAACCCCGCCTTACGGCGGGGTTTTGCTTGTCAAAGGGTGTTTTTTAAGATATAATAAAAGTAATTTAAATTTTATATTTTTGCTAAAATATGCCAAAAAGAATGTTATTTTTATTAAAAATTTTGGTTGTAGGTACTTTTTTTGTCCCTTTGGTCGTATTGCCGTCATCCTTCATATTTCCGTTCATTGTTCCTAAAATTATCATCTTTAGAACACTTGTTTTATTGATGGCCGGCATTTATATAATGTTGTTGGCAAGTAACTGGTCAGAATATAAAATTAGATTTTCTCCGGTTAATCTATTCATCGGTTTGTTTTTTGTTAGTTTTCTAATATCTACATTTGTAGGAGAAGACTGGTATCGTAGTTTTTGGGACAATCATGAGAGGATGCTTGGATTATTTACTATTACTCATTATATTGTCTATTATTTTATATTGACATCTTTTGTAAAAGAGTGGAAAGAATGGAAAGTTCTTTTCAGGATGTTTTTAGGTGCAGGAATGATCGTGATGTTTATTGGATTATTGCAAAAATTTGATACAGACTTGATTATGAATCGTGGGCCACGTTCTGCCTCAACTCTTGGTAACTCTATTTATTTTAGTGGGTACGGTCTTTTTTTGTTATTTATCGGTTTTTTGCTTGCGGTAAAGGAACGTGTGAAAAAACATAATATGTGGTTTTGGTTTGCTGTCGTCGGTGCGCTGTTTGGCTTTCTCGGTATCTTTTGGGGAGGGGCCAGAGGAGCTTTGGTCGGTTTGGGGGTTGGATTGCTCGTGCTGGTTGCGGTTTATATGTCTAATTTAAAGATAAGAAGTTATACAAAAATAAGGAGAGTCTTAGAAATAGTAATGATTTTAGGCATTCTTCTAGTTGGGACGATGTTTATCTATCGTACAAGTGATTTCGTACAAAATATTCCCGCTGTTGGTCGTTTGTTGAATACAGAAATTTCTTCGACCAATACACGTGTCATGGCATGGGGGATTGCAGTAGATGCATGGAAAGAAAAACCTGTTTTTGGCTGGGGTCCTAATAACTACTATTATGCGTTTAATAAATATTATAGGGCAGAGTTTTTACAACATGGGTGGGGTGAGACTTGGTTTGATAACGCTCACAGTGTGATCATGAATACTTTGGCGGTACAAGGTGGTTTTGGTATATTTACATACCTCGGTATATATATAACTGCCATTACTATTTTGTGGAGAGGTTATAAAAAGGAATATTTCGATATTCACACCCTCGGTGTGGGTGCGGCGTTTTTGGTTGCGCATATAGTGAGTCTTGCTACGGTATTTGATAATCCAACATCGTATCTTTATTTTTTCTTTTTTCTCGCCTTTTTGAATTCACAGTATTCAAATAAGGGAAAAGAGGGTGGTGTTAAAGACAGTAAGGAAAAACAAAGTGGTAAGATATCGCTAGGGCTTTTTATAGCGACAATGTCAGTAATAGGCTTATTTATATATGGGACAAATATCAATCCTGCGCGCGCTAATAATCATACGTTAACTGTGTTAAAACAGCTTTCAAATCCTAATGTTAATATTTTGGACAAATATACAGAAGCGTCTCACATACCGACGCCACACATAGATGATATACGTAATGATTTTTCTCGTACTATTACAAATGTAGCTGTCTCGTATGCGAGGAATAATCAGACAGAAAAGGCGGAGGAATTTTTAATGTTTGCCTTAGGTGAGCTCGAAAAGAATAGAAAATTACATCCAATGGATATACGGGTGCATATCGCAGAGGCACAAATTATGATGACTTTAGGACAGCTCACAAGAGACGTTGATTGGTTTGTGAGAGAAGAGAGCTTGCTGGAAGAAGCTCTCGTGTATTCGCCTAATCGTCAACAGATTTTGTATATGTTGTCGACTTTGAAATCACAGTTTAGTAAATTTGACGAAGCAGAGAAGCTGTTATTTCGAGCACGAGAGGGAGATTCTGCAATTGGTGAGACATGGTGGAGGTTGGCGATTTTATATAGACAGAGAGGGGATGTCGAATCTTCAGAAAAAGTTTTGTCTGAGGCGTATGAAGTTGGCGTTAATTTTACTCAAACAGATTTGGCTAATATAGAAAAACTAAGAAAAATAGAACCAAATAAAGTTTTAGAATCATATGGAAATTAAAGTTTCTGTATTGATGAGTGCCTACAATGCTGAGCGGTTTATTGGTAGTGCAATAGAGAGTATTTTAAACCAATCGTTTACAGATTTTGAGTGTGTTATTGTTGATGATGGTTCTACAGATAATACTTTTGAGATAATAGAACAATACAGAAAAAACGATCCGCGTATTCATATTGTACACAATGAACAAAATATTGGATTAACGCGCTCTCTTAACATCGGATCATCTCATTGTAAAGGTGTCTACATTGCTCGATTAGATGCAGATGATGTGTGTCACCAGGACCGTCTAAAAGAACAGTATGACTTTATGGAGTCACATCAAGATATTGCACTGTGTGGTTCTATGGCACGATATGTAGATGAACACGGCCAGAAGATAGGTGAGAAGAATTTACCAACAGATTATATGCACATAAAGAAGAAACTTTTGTTTAATAATCAGTTTGTGCATAGTAGTCTTTTTATGAGGAAACATGTTTTAGATGCTGAAGGATTTTATCATGAGAGCTTCAAGGCAAGTCAGGACTATGAATTGGTGCTGCGTATCGCATCTAGATATAAGGTAGAAAATATTCCTAAACAATTAGTAGATTGGCGTGTGGGAGAAAATTCTCTGTCTTGGTCGAGCAAGAGGCAGGAGTGGGATGCAATTCGTGCGCGGTGGTGGGGAATGACAAAGTACAGGTATCCCAAGTTTTGTGGATTGGTTCATATCGCATTACGTCTTGGTTGGATATGTCTGCCACAAAGATTAAAAATGAAAAGATATGCACACTAGTTTTATAATTCCTACTGTTGACAGAGCTAAGGATCTAGAAAGATTGCTTAAGTCTTTTGGTAATCAAACAAAAAAGCCACATGAAATTATTATTGTAGAGCAGGGGAATGTCACATCGAAAGAGTTGGTTGAGAAGTTTAGTTCTTTGCATATAAAATATTTTAAAGTAGATTTCATTTCTTTGACCAAGGCACGTAATTTTGGAATAGAAAAAAGTGCAGGAGATGTCGTTGGGTTTTTGGATGACGATATTATCTTGGACGAGAAATATGTAGAAAAAATTGAAGACTTTTTTCGTGAGAATCCCGATGCTCTCGGTGTACAAGGTGTTATTACCAATTTTGAAGAAGGACATACAAAGAAAGTCGGTGGAAATACATTGGTGTATAAGATGTATAATTTTTTGGCAAAAATATTTTTGCTCAATAATTCTAGTACCAAAAATAGGCTACTGCTGTCAGGGCGTAATCAATACGCAAGTCGTGTGGAGAAAATAACTAATTGTGAATGGCTAAGTGGTATTGGAAACTATCGCAAAATAGTTTTTGAGGAATTTACATTTGATGAAAGCTTGAAGGGTTACGCACTTGGCGAGGATAAGCTATTTTCTTATCCTATTTTTGAAAAGTATCCTACGTCTTTGTTCGTAGATCCTGAAATAACATGTGAACATCACCATGCTGATTCTGGTCGACCAAAGGACAAGAAGTGGGTAGAAATGAAAATAACATATACGTATTACCTTTGGACCAAGTTATTTAAAAAGAGGGGGCTGCAGGCGCGACTAGCTTATATTTGGGCAAATATTGGTGATATGAAGATAGTTTTTTTGTCAGTCTTATTGAGACAAAATAGTTTTAAATTTTATTTTTGGCATGTAAAAGGTTATTGGAATTTGATATGGAAGAAAAATATAAGTCTTTAAAAAATAAAAAATTAATCCTGTTTTTTACCTATGGAGTTAGTTTAGAATTGTGGAAAGAAAAAGGGATGTTTGATCGTGAGATAAAGTTATATGAAAGGCTGGGAGAGGAATTTAACAAAGTCTATTTTATTACGTATGGAAAAAATGATTATAAGTTTGCAAATGAACTCAAAAAATATAATATAGAAATCTTATATAAAAAAAGTCGGCTACCTAATTTCTTATATTCCCTATTGTTGCCTTTTATTTATAAAAAACAATTAAAAGATAGTCATTTTTTCAAAACCAATCAAATGCTTGGGAGTTGGAGTGCAGTTATATCAAAATTGTTGTACAAGAAAAGATTAGTTGTACGTACAGGATATACACTAAGTATATTTTCAAAGAAAGTGGGCAGGATGAAGCATCTGTTTTCTCGATGTATTGAATGGTTTGCTTTGTCGACTTGCGATACGTTTATTGTGGCAACCAAAGAGGAATCTGAATATTTTAAAAAATATAAAAGTAAGATCGCTGTTATACCAAATTATGTTGATACAAAATTGTTCAAGCCAGTGACTGAATTAAAGAACAGGGAAGAAAAAGATGTTCTGTTATTTGTAGGGAGATTTAACAAGCAAAAAAATTTAGAGAATCTGGTGTGTGCTCTCAAAGGTGTTGACGGCGTCCGTCTACAGCTAGTTGGGGATGGGGAATTGAAAGAGGGTTTAGAAAAAATTGCCTTACAAAAAGAGGTGGATGTTGAATTTTTAGGTCGGAAATCACATGAGCAACTACCAAACTATATTAATTATGCAGATACGTTTGTCTTACCAAGTCTTTATGAAGGAAATCCAAAGGTATTGCTTGAGGCCATGTCCTGTGGTGTGCCAGTGGTAACGACCTGTGTAGAGGGAATAGAAAATATTGTAAAAGATAGAGAGACTGCTATACTTGCGCAGACAGACATTGTGAGTTTGCGAAGAAATATTAAGGATCTAAAAGATGATGTCAATTTACGAAATCGTATAGGAGAGAAGTCTCGTGAATATATTTTGAAAAACAACAGTTTAGAAAAAGTTTTGGAATTAGAACTAAAAAATTATGATTAATGTACTTTTAAGGTTTTTTGTTTGGTTAGACAATGTGGTGTACAAGATTATTTCGAAGCTAGCCATAAAAGATAACGGTGGTACGCACCCGAAACATTATATTTTAAAATATCATGATTTCTTTAGCGATCATACGGATATTAGCGATACTGTTTTGGATATAGGGTGTGGAAAAGGAGAGAATGCTTTTGATGTTGCAAAAAAAGTAAAAAGTGTGACAGCGATTGACATAAAAGAACAGAATATAGAATATGCAAAGAAACACTATGGTAGAGAAAATATTGATTTTGTGATTGGGGATGTGCTTACCTATAATTTCAATAAGAAATTTGATAAAATTGTTTTTTCAAATGTACTTGAGCATATCGAAGATCGGGTGAATTTCCTCAAAAAATTGCATGACTTGTCAGATACGATATTATTGCGTGTTCCTATGCTTGATCGGGACTGGTTGGTGGTATATAAGAAAGAAAAAGGTTTTGAATATCGTTTGGATCCAACGCATTATATTGAATATACTCTTAATTCTCTACGTAAAGAACTTGACGAGTCTGGGTGGAACATTGATTCACATTCTGTGCAATTTGGAGAATTTTGGGGAGTTATAAAGAAGTAGAATGGTTAAAGAATATTTATTTAAAATAAAAGATATTATTTTAAATGTCCTTTTTAAAAAGGACCTAATTTATGTTATTGAGGGTAAGAATTGGTCTATTAAATGGGATGGATATTATATTACAAAACATTTACCAAAAGATATTTCGTCTAGATGTTCTCGTTCTCATGTGTTTGTTAGAAATTCAATTATACATTTTGGATCAATCAGTACGCTTGTGAGAGATCAGGAGATAAAAAGGGTACATGGTTCAAATAAAGTTGTTTTGACATGGTTTCATATTAGTGCGGGTGATACACGTCTAGGGCTTATTCCAGAGCTAAACAAGATTGTCGATATAGTTCATACATCATGTAGCGTTACTCGTGATAGTCTGGTTAAGCATGGTTTTGATAGCAACAAGGTTATAGTCATACCTTTGGGGATTGATCTAGATCTTTTTAGATGTTATTCTCTTGAAGAGAAAAAGAAGAGAAAAGAGCATATTGGATTACCTAAAGATAAGATTATTATTGGCTCATTTCAAAAAGATGGGCAGGGGTGGGAAGAAGGTTTTGTTCCAAAACTAGAAAAAGGTCCCGATATATTCTGTAAGGTTTTAACAGGTGTGGCTAAAAAAGAGCGCGTGCATGTGTTGCTCACTGGTCCATCACGCGGCTATGTAAAAAAGTGTCTGGATCAGCAGGGTGTCGGGTATACACACGTGTATCTTGAAAATTATTTTGATATAGTAGATTACTATAATGTGCTAGATGTATATGTGGTCACCTCAAGAGCAGAGGGTGGGCCAAAATCTCTGTTAGAGTCTTGGGCATGTGGTGTTCCTGTTGTGTCCACACAAGTTGGCATGGTCAATGATTGTGTTACAGATAACGAAAATGGGTTAGTTTCATCGATTGAAGATGTGAGGGGTTTGGTAGAAGATACATTGAAAGTCATTCAAAGCACATCTAGGAATACAGAAATGGTTAAAAAGGGTCTTGAATCAGTGAAATTATTTAGGATAGAGGCTGTGTCACAGAGATATGTTGAAGAGATTTATAAAAAAATTATATGAAGATTTGTTTTAATACAGTATTTATAGATGGAGCGTATGGTGGAGGCATGCAGTTTGCACATGCGCTTAAGACCTATATTGAAAATCAAGGCGGACATGTGGTGAATAATCTCAATGATGATGACATTGACCTTATTTTACATATCAACCCGTTTCCTTTTTTGATGAAATCAAGTAGCTTTTCTTTTTACGACGCCTATGCGTATAAAATGAAAAAACCAGACACAGTTATAGTGCAACGTATAAATGAGTGTGATGAACGAAAGGGGACGCGATATATGAACGATTTATTGGTTCGTGTTGCGAAATATTCAGATCACATTATATTCATTTCTGATTGGTTAGAAGACTTGTTTGTCAGACATTATGAGGTGATGAAAAAAAAGACAGTAGGTGTTTTGCTAAATGGTGCAGACGCTCATATTTTTAATCAAAAAAACAGAACACAGAGAGGTGGAAACGCAAAGTTAAAGTTAATAACACATCACTGGGGGGCACAGCATAACAAAGGGCATGAGGTGTATAAAAAAATAGATGATTTACTTGAACAAAAAGATTTTGCAGATAAGTTTGAATTTACTTACGTTGGCAACTATCCAAAAAATTTGATATACAGAAATGTGCGCATTCTAGAACCTCTTTCAGGTTTAGATTTGGCAGATGAGCTAAAGAAACATGATATATACATCAGCGCGTCACTTAACGAACCTGCAGGTATGCATCATGTGGAAGGTGCCTTGTGTGGACTTCCTCTTTTATATATAAATTCAGGAGCTTTACCGCAGTACTGTAATGGATACGGCATAGAGTTTGATGAGAGCAATGTAGAAGAAAAAATGTTGCAGATGCATCAGGAGTATGATATGTGGAAAGAAAAAATGTCTGGATACAATAATACAGCGGAGAGGATGGCCAAACAGTACTATAACCTTTTTGAAATTTTGGTAAAAAACAGAAATATTGATGAGGTGCCTAGGGAAAAGAAATGTCTGTCCATGTATTTTAGACTGTTTTCTCTTATGTATTCTGTATACTGGCTTATAAAAAAGAGATTGTATGTCAGATAGTTATGTAACACAAGTCGATAGTAAGGATTATTTACAACCTCCTTATCTTAATAAGGGAAGATTGTCCACGTACTGGCTACTTGTAAAGACTGTATGGGGGCTTAATCCTAAGCCGAGCTCTATTCTTGAAATAGGGCCAGGTAATAAAGTGGTCACTTCCTTTTTAAGGACAATGGGTTTTTTGGTGGAAACGTTAGATCTTGATGAGACGGTGCAGCCTGATTATGTGTTAGGTGTCACTGATTTGACATATGCAGACATTGGCAAGAAATTTGATTTAGTTATCGCTTCACAAGTTTTGGAGCATATTCAATTTGATGATTTTATAAAGGTATTGAGCAACCTGAGAGATGTTACGCAAAATCTTATGATTACATTACCAGATACTAGTAGGGGGGCAATGTTTTTTTCTCTGAGTATCAAATTGCCAAAGTTCAGACGCAAACTGTTTGTTCGGAAATACAGATATAAAAAACCAAAACATACTTTCAATGGTCAACATTATTGGGAAATTGGTAAGAAAGGATACTCGATAAAATATGTCAAAGAAATTATTGAGGAGAATGGGTGGTGCATTAAAGAAGATTTTCTCAATCCAGAGTATGGGTACCATAGGTTTTTTATACTCGAGGCTAAATAGTCTGATATGAATATGCATGATATAGAATGGTTATACAATTTAAAAAAAGAAGTGGATATTTTTTTGAATCATATAAAAAGCAGTAGAACTCCCGGGTTTTTTAGTTACACATTATCAGGTGATCTGTACAGTGATTCTGCTGGATGGGGTTTGGGAAATGCCGTGTTTGTCACAAAGATCTATTATACACTAGGCCTTTTGGACGATTTATCCAACGATCAACGAAAGGGACTTTATGATTTTATAGTACAATTTCAAAATAAAGATGGATCATTTTCCGATCCTCTTATAAAAAGAAAGTCGTGTGTGCGTGATAAGTTGGTTGCATTTAGGAAGTTCAATTTTAATAATTTTTTTCACACCGAGACTGTGCGTGCAGAGACAAGGCAGGCTATATCAGCATTGAAATTACTAGATCCTGACTATATTGTCTCGTATCGTCAATATCCACAGACGGTGGACGCTGTTAAGGGTTTTTTGGAAAAATTAGATTGGTCAAAGCCATGGAATGCAGGCAGTCATTTTAGCCACCTCATGTTTTTTTTGAGTCATGGTAACATTGATAATAAAACATCACTTATCGACTATGCTGTAGAATGGGTTAACAAGATCCAGCATGAGGACGGTGTGTGGTATACAGGTAAGCCGTCTTTGCAAGAAAAAATAAATGGTGCCATGAAAGTTATGACCGGTCTGAGGGTGGCTAATCGGTTGGATTTTAGACATCCAGAAAAGTTAATAGATTTGTGTCTTGTTGCAGCTAATGATGGGCATGCATGTGATAATTTCAACGTAGTTTACGTGCTCTACCACTCATCAATAGTTTTACAGAAAGGCTATCGTTCTGAAGAAATTAAAGCATTTGCTTTCAATCGTTTGGACATCTATAAACAATATTACCATCCAGATATGGGCGGCTTTTCCTTCTTCATAAGCCACTCGAATACACACTATTATGGTGCGAAGGTTAGTAAAGGATTGTCTGAGCCTGATGTGCATGGCACAGTTATGTTTTTGTGGGGTTTGTCTATCATTGTAAAAATACTCGATTTAGAAAAAGGGTTGGGATTTCAGGAGTTTGTAACATAATATATTGTATATGAAAAAAATATTTTTTTTATACCCAGATTCGATGATGAGAAAGGGTATATATGAAAAAGAAAGTAAGTCAGAACAGCGCTCATACGCATTGTTTGGAAAAGATCGTGCAGCGCAATATGGTTTTGAGGCGCATGACGATTTTGATATATGTGAGAAAATAGAATCCAGTATTATAGCCAAGATCGTCAACACAATTATAAATAAAATCTGGAAATCTATTGGTGGGTATGGTGGGGCATGGTATAAGGTTTTTAGGTTGAGAAGCCGTATTAAAGATAGTGATATTATTTTTGCCACAGCTGATCGTGTAGGGATTCCACTTGTGTTACTCACATATATAAAAATCATACCTCAAAGACATATCGTATATGTTAGCATAGGGCTTCCAGAAAGATTGGATCAGCTAAAAAATAAATTTGTTTATCGTCTATACAGAAAAGCATTTAAAAAAGTCGTTTCTCGCATTGTGTGTTACGGGTATGAAGAGGCGGTGCAGTTACGTAAGAAGTTAGGTGCTACTGATGACACGGTTATTTTTATGCCTTTTGGTGTCGATGTTAATTATTTCGATCCTTCGTATATTAGTACTCAATCTGCAGATGATAAGTATATGTTTTGTATAGGGGCTGACCCTCAACGAGATTTTGAACTATTGTTTGAGGCGGTACGTGACATAGATTATCCATTACTTGTTGTTACCACAAAACAACGCTACGCTGAGTTGAAGGAAAAAGGTATGGTAATACCAAAATCAGTAACTATTAAAACAGATATCCCGTTTAAGATGGTGCGTGAATACTTAAGTGGCGCACAGGCTGTATTACTTCCGGTAAAAGAGAATACATATTCAGGTGCAACAACCACATTGCTGCAGGCTATGGCACTTGGTAAGCCTGTATTAGTGAGCCAGACAGGCGCCATCAAAGATGGGTATTTTCTGCAGGATCGTAATAATTGTATGTTGGTCCGACCAGGCGATATCGATGAGTTAAGACATGGTATAAAGGAAATTTCCGAGGACACATATGATTTTTTTAACATGGGGAAAAAAGCGCGTGAAACAGTCGAAAACAAATTAAATTGGGATGTCTATGTGGGTAATATCTTTAGTATCTTTAATAAATTAGGCATTTGACTTAAGGTTTAAAATTTGTTTAAATTAAGGTAATTATTTTAATTTTTTATAATATGCAGCGTATTGCTTTTTTAGGTTGTGGACGGGTAACCGAGCACCATACAAAATTTTTTACTGATGGCAGTATCGTTGGTGCACAAGTGACTCATGTGTGCGATATAGACCAAGAAAAGGCTAATGTAATAGGTGGTCAGTTAAATGCAGTTGTCGAGACTGACTATAATAAACTGTTACAAAATCCTGACATCGATGTGATATCAATACTTACAGAGTCTGGTAATCATGGTGTTCATGCGCGACAGGCGCTCGAAGCTGGTAAGCATGTGATTGTAGAGAAGCCAGCAGCATTGACACCGAAAGAGATTTTAGATAATGAAAAATTAGCAGCAGAAAAAGGTTTGATGTATGCCGTGATAAAGCAAAATAGATTTAATCCTGCGGTACGAACCTTGAAAAAAGCACAAGAGGAAGGTCGTTTTGGAAAAATAGTTACTGGTACCATCCGGTTACGTTGGTGTAGGTATCAATCGTATTATGAAGATGGTTGGCACGGCACCTGGAAAATGGATGGTGGCGTAATAAATCAACAAGCTATTCATCACATAGATGTATTGCAGTGGGTTTGTGGTCCTATAGATTCTGTGGTGTGTGCGCAAGAAAATGCAGTAAATGAGTTGGAGGCAGAAGATACAACTGTGGCCGTCGTTCGTTTTAAAAATGGTGCTTTGGGTACGATCGAAGCAACTACAGCCGCGCGACCAGATGATTTTGAGGCATCTGTCTCTATTGTCGGTGATGGAGGGAGCGCAGTCGTTGGGGGTATTGCTCTCAACAAAATAGATTTGTGGCATTTTGTAAAAGAACAAGAGAAGGACAAGACAATACCACAAAACATGTCTCAAGAAGTTCCTACCGGGTATGGATTATCACATGGTCCTTTTTTACAAGAAATAATTAATGAGTTGAATAGTGGTGGTATTATGCCACCTGTGACAGGTAGTGACGCTGTCGAATCGGTAAAGATTATCCATGCATTATATAAAAGCCAGGAAGATGGTACGTGGGTGAAGCTAGATGATAATCCAATATCAAGTAATTTAGGAATTTAATAGGATAATGATATATGAAGGACAAACTATATAATTTATTATCAAACGGATCTAATCTCAATATCGGAGACAATGTTCCGTATGCCGGTATGATAGGATTTACGCCGTCACAAGGTGCGAGATCTCCTAAATTATGGAACGCTTCTTTTAAGGGGCTTGGTGTTAAAGCAGAGATGTACCCAATGGATATAGTAGATGAAGATACACTGTCACGTGTTATTTCTGTATTAAAGGATGATGAGTATTTTATTGGAGGGGCTGTGACCATGCCTTATAAACAGCACATTATAAAGTATCTAGATGCCCTTGAGGAAGAGGCTGAAATCATAGGGGCTGTGAATTGTGTTTATCGCAAAGATGGTCGGCTGATCGGTTCTAATACCGATGGTGCAGGGGCGATTGAAAGTCTAAAAAATACCTTCAGTGATTTTAGCCTGAAAGGTAAAAAGGTTCTCGCAATAGGAGTGGGTGGTGCAGGGATGGCTGTCATGACATATTTGGCTCGCGAAATTGGCAGAGATGGTACATTGATAATTTCCAATAGGTCAATCCAAGTTGCAGAAGAATTTGCTAAAAAATTAAGAAGTTTTTGTGAGAACATTCGAGTGATTCCTGTGGCGAATATTGCTAATCACGTCGACGAACTTGCATTACTAGTAAATTGTTCTTCTGTCGGATTTGAGTCAGTACAACGAGATGACAAAGGTCTGTATTCTTTGGAGCCTTACACACCTTTGGGTTTGATAGACGGCACGTTACGTGTAACCGGTGAAGATGTGACAAGGATGACCATTATGTCTCACATAAAAGATGATGTGCTACACAACCTGAATGAGTCAATAGACGTGCTGTTAAAATTACCTGAAGATGTGGTTGTTTTTGATATTATATATCAACCAGAACATACACAATTACTGCATTTAGCAAGTCTTTGTGGACTTCGGACTATAGGCGGTTTAGGGATGAATTTAGAGCAGGCGGTTGTTGGTTTTTATAAGGCAGTTTCTTTTTCAGGACTAGCTAATCATAACAAGATTCACATACCAACTATTAGAAATTTAATGAGTAATACATAATTTTTTATGAAAGACATATCTCAAGGGGATATTCAAAATAATTTACCATTAGTAACACAACCAGGGTCTGTGCGCCCAGTGCAAGTGGGGTCTGTTGAGGTGGGAGGAAAAGATGTGGTTGCAATGGCTGGACCGTGTACTGTTGAAAGCAGGGACCAAGTCATGCGTATAGCTGAAGGAATAAAAAAATCAGGAGCACAGATTTTAAGAGGTGGGGTATTCAAACCGCTTACGTTCCCATATGGAGATCCGCTTGGACAGCCGGATCGTGACTCAGATGGAGAGGTGTTAGGCAGAACACACATTCTTTCTAAGGCTGAACAGATGGAGCGTGCTGAGAAGAGGTTTGTCTATCTGCGTGAAGCGGGAGATGCTTTTGATTTACCAGTTGTATCTGAGGTTTTGTATGCTGACGGGGTTCCTATGATGGAGAAATATGTCGACATGTTTCAGATTGGTTATCGGCACATGTTCAACTTTGATTTGATTTACGCATTGTCTGAGACCTCAAAACCTATTTTATTAAAAAGACATTATGGTGAATCTTTGAGAAGTCTTCTTGGTGTTGCCGAACATTTTTTTGCTCGTGGTAAGAAGGATTTAGTTTTATGTGAGAGAGGTGTGGCTGTACCTCATACACACAATGTGGAATCACGTGCGGTAATTGATATCCAGGCAGTGGCTGCACTCAAGGAATATGCACCAACAATTCCTGTTGTTATTGACCCAAGTCACTCAACATTTAAACGTAGCTATGTTTTAGCAATCTCACGAGCAGGTGTGGCTGCAGGTGCAGACGGTATATTGATTGACGTCCATTACGATCCTGAAAATGCATGGGTTGACCCACTACAAGCTTTAAATTTTGAGGATTTTGGTACACTTATGTCTGAGGTGAAAGGAATATCCGAGATAATTAAAAGATAGTGTTGATTTTGTAATATATGTCTCAGAAAAATTTAGTATCTATAATTATACGAGCTAAGAATGAAGAGGATTGGATAGGTAAAACGCTCGAAATGGTCCATAAACAGACCTACACCGATTTTGAGGTTATTTTGGTTGACAATGCTTCTACTGATACAACTGTTGAGATTGGAAGACGTTATGGATGTAAGATTATTTCGGTTGAAAAATACATTCCAGGAAAACTCATAAACGAAGGAATTCGTGGATCACGTGGCTCTCTTTTGGCGATACTGTCTGCTCATTGTGTTCCTTGTGATGAACATTGGTTGGAGAACCTCGTAACAAATTTTGAGGATGAAGAAGTGGCAGGAGTTTATGGACGACAACTTCCATTACCTGAAACATCATCGTTTGATAAACGAGATCTTGTCATCACATTTGGGCCAGAAAAAAAAATACAACGAAAAGATAGTTTTTTCCATAATGCAAATTCAATGATTAGAAGAAGTGTTTGGGAAGACATGCCGTTTGATGAAAAGATAACAAATATTGAGGACCGGGTTTGGGCATCAGAGGTCTTGAAAAAAGGATATAAAATTATCTATGAGCCAGAGAGTAGAGTATTTCATCATCATGGTATACATCAATATGGGAATGTAGAGCGTTGTGAAAGTACTGTTACTATATTAGATAGTATAGAGGATTATTCTTTGCACTCAGAAAAGTGGGAAAATGGACTCGTCAACTCGCATCAGGATATCGTAGCCATTGTTCCTATCCTTGAAAGTCAAGTGGATGCACTGTTGTCTAAGCCTGAGGGAAGCTCACGCACTTTTTTTGAATTACTGGTTGACGAGACTAAGAAATCAAATCAAATAAAGGATGTGGTAATAAGCACAGGAAGCGATGTGTTGTTGCAACACGCGAGCAGGTTAAATGTCCTTACGTATGATTTGAATAATGTGGAGCACCACAAAGAGCTGTCTTTAGAAGATATATTAAAGTCTACATTATTGCACATTGAGATTAAACAAAAGTATACGCCAGAATATATTATGTATATAAAACCGACACATGCGTTCAGGACTGTTGATTTGATAAATGAAATAATTCGCAAAGCGTTGGCAGAAAAAGCGGATTCTGTGTTTGTTGCAAAAAAAGATTACAAGGCTTGCTGGTCTTTAGAGGAGGGAAAATTTGTGAGAAAGGATTCAGGATTTACAAAACGAAGTGTGAAAGAACCGTTGTGGTTGGGGTACACAGGAGTTGGCAATATTATACGTACTGACTATGTCAGAAAAAAGGAGAGGATTGGTGAGTCGGTGTCTATTGTAAATGTTGAAGATGGTGCAGTCTTACTTGATATTTCAGAACCATCGGATTTATTTATTGCTAAGAAAATTTATTTTGATTATTTTAAACAATATGCCAAAAAAAAAGAAGAATAGAGTATTGGCGATTATACCAGCTCGTGGAGGTTCAAAAGGTTTGCCATTGAAGAATATACAGCAAGTTGGTGGACATCCGCTTATCGCGTATACCATAGAAGCTGCTAAGAGATCAAAACACATTGATGAGATTTTTGTTGCCACAGATAGTGAAAAAATACAAGACAGTGCACGAGCATACGGTATAGATATACCCTTTCTATTACCTGATGAAATTACACAGGACAACTCTCGTCTTGAAGATGTTTTTGCGTATGTTCCCCAACGTTTTTTAGAGGAGTTTAATAAAGAGTTTGATTATATTTGTTTCTTAGATCCATGTAGACCTGTTAGGGAAGAAGGTTTTATAGATGGAGCATTGGAGGATCTATTTGAAAGCGGCAGAGATTCCATCATTAGTGGAGTCCTCGAGCATAAGTCTGTATGGAAGGAGGAAGGAGGAATGTTACGTAGATTGGATAGTGGATTTACCGTGAGGCAGCTCAAAAAGGATCGTCTATTTATTTGTTACAGTGGCTTGATAACGTGTACACGGACAGCATTTATGTTGAATGGAGAGCGTCTAGGGCAAGACGTCTCAATATTTGAATTTGACGATTTTAATATGACGACAGACATTCATACAAAGGATGACTTGGATGTGGTGGACTTTATACTAGGTCATTGGGACGATAGATATGTGACATTGTCATGAGAATAGTTTTTTATGAACATTCTGCTCGTAACGAGGCACGATAAAGACAATTATAAGGTGAAAAAAATTTACAGATCCCACAAGTCGGATAATGTTTTCTTTTTTTTACCCAAACAAGGTGAGTACAATGCAGAAAAATGGAAATACATCGATCATCAGAGTCGTAAACTCGCTGATGATTGGGGTAAAAAATTATTGGACGACGACATGCCGTTTAGTAGATTTCTTTCATTACCAGTATTTTTTGCGCTTAGAGAGAATCTTAAGTTGGCGGATGATGTGTGTGAGTATATAGGGCAACATAAAATCGATAAACTCATTTTACTTGATGTCGATGTAGATGTAGATTTTGTGAATGTGGAGCGTCATGTAAGTTTTAGTTTAAAGATGAGTCGTCTTGCGCAGATCATCAAGAGTATCTTTTTCGCAGGCACGCATTTCATTGTGTTGTATGTCAGAGGATTATTTTTCACAGGGAGGTCTATAGGACAGCTGAAAAAAACAAGATATTTGTTTTTTTTATCAAAGGCTAAAGGTGGTGCGATCTTAAAGTCACTCCTCCCTGTCTTTGCGGATATGGATGCTAAGACTCTCGCCACGCTTGGCAATCAAAATGTGAAGGGATTTAAAGACATGTTTCCTAACGAGCGTGTCATAAGTTTTTTAACACACGTCAAAAGATTATCATGTGCACGTTTTATTAGAAGATTGGCGCGAGCTACTAACTTTATTTTATTTCAGGAATTCTCTGAACGTATCGTGTCTAGTGGAGGTGATGTGAAGGTTTCGCTGCATGATATTAAATTGGTATATTTAAAACACATTGTTTATTTTGCTGCACTAGAAAACGTTTTTGAAAAAATGCCTGTCGGTGTGCGTGTGCTCGTTGTGGGGACTGAAGTGCATCCGGTTGAAAAGTTTCTGTGTTATATGGCTCGAAAGAAGGATATACAAACAGTGGTAATGCAACACGGAATAACAGCTGATCTTGAGACCGTTCATGCAGCAAATCTCCCTTCGTCTGTTGATAGTGTATTAGTATGGGGACAATGCTCAAAAGATTATTTTTTAAATGATGGGGTTGAGAGTGAGAAGATTCATGTCTGTGGTTCGCCTCAATTTGACAAGTACTTGGTTGAAAAGAAATATAATAATAAGGTATTTTTGAAAAAATACTCACTACCCGATACGCATATTATTTTATTTTCAGGTCAGAATTTTGTAAGGTCCAAAAATGAGACATTATGTAGAACAGTACTTAAAGCATATAAAAAGCTTTCTAAGACACATAAGGATAATATCCATTTAGTTATTTCTCCACATATAGCACGAAGCCCTTACACATCTATAGAATTTTACGAACATCTTATACGCCAAGAAGGATTGGACGATACGTCTTCTGTGAGTGTGGTTAAGACGTCAGATATCCATGAAATGTTATCTCTGTGCTCATGTCTGGTGACCTCAACATCCACACTGCATGTAGAGGCAGCGTGTATGGGAAAGAGTGTCGTTATACTCAATGTCGATGTTGTAGAAGATGTAGACATGGTTAAGATCGGTGCTGCAATAGGGGCTCACGATGAACATGAACTATATGCTGCACTGCAAAGCAATGTAGAGGGGGTAGGTTTACAAGAAAAGCACAGCAATCTTTTTTTGGAAAAATATATCAACTATCCACAACCATCTTTAGAATCTATCACTACTTTTCTTAAAACATTATGACACACTCATCCACATGCGGTATTTGCTGCAAAGATAATATATTATTTTTATACACATCTTGTGATAGGCAAAATACCAAAAATAAGGAAAAGACATTTTCATACTACCGTTGTTTGGATTGTGATGTCGTTTTTGTATCTCCTAAAATTTCTTTAGATGAGTATGCAACATATTATGACACAAGTTATGTTTCACATCAGACGGGTGGTGCGTCTCAAAAACAGAAAAGCAATAAGACGAGCTCTCTCAGAGAGAGGGTGAGATCACATATTTCTCGTTCTAAAAAACGTGTCTGGTTGTGTATGCATAGAATAGATTTCTTCCAAGAAAGAGTTGCGAGCTTGTCATGGTTTAAGAAAATATATGTGCGTATATTTTCGTTATCAAAATTTTTTAAAGCACAGCCATTTTTATTTTCAGTGAAAAATATGTCTGTGTGTGACATAGGGTGTGGTGTTGGAAATTTTTTAACAAAGATGCGTGACAAAAATTGGTCAGTGGAGGGTGTAGAGCCAAGTTCTTTTGCTGTTGATGTGTGTGAGACAAAGAATATCAAAGTGCAGAAAATGTTTTTTGACAGAGAAAGAGTTGTGCGTCACAGGAAGGTGGATTTAGTCACGTTGAATCAGGTGCTCGAACATTTGTCAGATAGTCATATGGCATTGGATAATGTTTCAGACACATTAAAACAAGGTGGTGTGCTGTATATAAATACACCTAACCATGATAGTTTTGTGGCAAAACTTTTTAAGACGTATTGGTATAATCTCGATGCGCCACGTCATATGTTTATCTTTTCTCCAAAGTCTTTGCAGAAAATTTTAGAGGGGAAAGGGTTTGATGTACATAGAGTCTATACGAGTTCTAGTACAAGTGGGTTTACTGGGTCACTTGAGTATTTTTTAAGAGATGGTTTGGGATTACGTATATCGTCTGATCGAATTAGAAAAAATAAAATTCTCAATAAATTATGTGTCCCTGTTGTCTTTGTCTTAGATCTTTTTAAGAAAGGGGATAACGTACATATTATTGCACAAAAAAATAATTAACATTATGATTAATATTTTTCCACGCCTGCGCGGTAGGAACACGTATAAGGTACTACTCACCATTTTTTTTGTGAGTATATCTTTTCTGTACTTATATAACATAACATTGCCTATCAATGAATGGGTTCAGGATAAGCAAGCGGTTGTCGCCATGATAGCTCGTAATTTTTATGAAGGAGACATGAATATTATGTATCCAGAGCTTGATTCAAATGGCTCTCGCTCAAACTTTGCTGCCAACGAATTTCCTCTACATCCATGGCTCATGGCCCTCGGATATAAGGTGTTTGGAGTACACGAGGTTTTTGGTCGCATTCTCTCCATTTTGTTTTTTATAGGTTCGGCATTTTTTTTCAGAATGTTTCTCAGAGAATATAAGTTGGGAACATGGGCTTCTAATTTCTTCTTCTTTTTTTACACGATCTCGTTTCTGTCGATAGGGATAGGAAGGTCGTTGCAACCAGAGTCGATATGGATGTTTTTGATAGCCGGAACCTTTTATTTTTTTGAGAAATTTTTCAATCACAATAAGAAAAAATACTTTATTTATTTCTCTCTTTTTTGTAGTTTGAGTATTGCAATCAAACCTTTTGTAATATTTTTATACCTTTTTCTCTTGTTTAGATTGGTCATATCGAAAGACAGAAAGAAATATTTTTCATATCAAAATATATTTATTTTCTTAGTATCTTTTTCTATACCTATTATTTGGTATTTCAATGTTTATGCTATATCAGAAACTCAAGACGTCTTGTTTACTCCAGAATCATCAATAAATTATATACTTCCTTTTTCTTATTGGCCGATGTTTTTGTTTAAAATTATACGTTGGTATGGAATTTTTTTATTTTCTCCTTTTTTTGCGATCTTGCTGTGTTCATTAGGTGTGATGTTTTTTTTACGTATAAAAAAGGGTCTCATACAAGTTGATAAGTCACATCAGCACATAATTATTTTGTTCTTGGTAACCGCAGGCTATTATCTGTTCTTTAGTAATCGTCTTTATGGGCATACCTACTACCATATACTCGGTATGGTGTCTGTATTAGTTATTGGGGCTTTGTTTGTAGATTATATAATACGTACTGGTATTTCTAGGAAAGTTTTGATTGCATTTACTATACTTATTTTTTTGCATGGACTTTTTGTATTTCGTCTTTCTATGAAAAGTTCTTTATACAGGCTGAAAGGTGAGTGGACACGTATAGTGCCAGCAGCTGAGGTGGTGCGTGAGTTTACACAGTCAGGTGATCTAGTGGTTGCCTCTTCAGAAAAGACAGCAAATTTACTTTATTATTCTGATAGGGTTGGTTGGTTTTTTAGTGTCAACGATAAGGCTATTGCTGAAGAGAATGCGAAGAACAGGGATAGGTATTTGACACCAGTTAAACCTATGTACACCAATGTTCCTGAAAAAGCTCACGAACGTTTGGAATGGCATATTGCCGAAGGGGCAGCATATTTTGTCGCGACGCAGAGTTTAAACGAGCTTTCTTTGGTAAATCCTGAATTCTATGAATATCTTACAAAAAAATACGCACTTGTTACAAGTACGTATCAATATAGTTTGTTTGATTTGAAAGATTAGTTTTTACTGAATTTTAGTTTTACAAGTCCTTTCAGATTGCGATATGCGATTGACGTGATTTTTTTAAAATGATAAACCTGTGTCTCTCCTGAATGTCTTAGTTTGTGATTGATAGGTAACTCAAGCAGTGATAAGTTATTTTTTACTGCCATACCTATAAAACCCCACCAAAATCCTTCTTTGAGGTAGGTTAGTTGGTCTAAATGAGGGAATATCGTTGATTTTTTGTATAACACAAAGGGTGCGCTTGGATCATGCAATTTGTTTGGAAACAACATCTTAAAAAATGTTTTGAACGATTTGGAATATATTTTTCTATGAATACTGTCTGCACGGTTGACCCTCCACCCAATTGCAATGTCAGCCTCATCTCGTCGTTTCCAAAATTTTGAGAAATCATTAGGGTCACATTGTCCATCTGAATCAAGTGAAAGTATGTAAGTACTTGTGGCATCTTTAATGCCATCCATAACAGCTCCACCATAACCTCTTCGTCCTTCTTTTTGGTTTAGTATGAGATTGTATTTATCTTTGATTTTTTTCAGAAGTTCTTTTGTGCCATCAGTGGATCCATCTTCACATATAATGAACTGGTTTTGTATGTCATCATGGGATTGAAGCATCTCAGTCCATTCCCGAAGAACATGTTCTATAGTATCCTTTTCATTATGAACAGGTAGAACGATAGTGAGTGTTTCCATAAGATGTGTCTTGTTTATTTAATTATTTCTACTGACTCAGGGCGTTCGTCAATGAACCATTCGATGGTCTTTTCAAGCCCTTCTTTAAAAGAAAATTTAGGTTCCCATCCGGTGAGTTCTTTGGCTAGCTTGTTATCGAGTGCACGTGTAACGACCCCTTCTGGTTTTGAAACATCGTGGAATATTTCTTTTGGTTCCCAACCTAGTATATCAAATATCATTTTTACCACGTCATCTATGACATATCTTTTTGCTGTCCCTAAGTTTATTGCCTCACCTTTGGTAAGGTGTTCACATGCAGCTAGGCTTCCAGATACGATATCCTCTACATAGGTAAAATCTCTGTCTTGTTTTCCTGTACCCCAAATTAAATAAGGATCTTTTTTTTCTACAGCCCTTCTAATTAGGGCAATGATTGCGTGGGTATCATTTTCCCAAGGACCAAAGGCTGTCACATATCTACAACTTGATCCTTTAAGACCGTATTGTTCATAATATGCTTTAAGCATCTGTTCGCCCATTAGTTTAGCCCATCCATACTCTTTGTCTGCGTTTCCCCATTCATTTTTAAACGCGTCTTCTTCTTTAAGAAGGTAGTTAGATCCATATTCACTCTGTAGTTCTGTTGGGTAGACACATGCAGATGAAGAAAATTGGACTCGGTCTACTCCTGTGAGTTGACATGCTTTAAATACATTTTGATTTATAGAAAAACCTTCGCAACAGTCAGCTGGATGAGTGTCTATATATCCTCGTCCTCCNCGTCCTCCTATATTCGCTGCGAGATGAAATACAATTTCATGATCTTTGAGGACCTTAACAGTATCCTTTAATTCTTCAAAATTGACCAAAACAAATTTATGTTTGTTGTCAGTTTCATATCCATATTTGGTCTTTGTGTATGAGATATCTCTTTCTTTCCAGACTCTAAAAACGTTGTTTATTGATCCAGAAGATAAGTTGTCACCGATGGTAACTTCAGCACCGAGATCTGTGAGTTTGGAAACAATATTTGATCCTATAAAACCTGCCCCTCCAGTAACAAGAACTTTTTTGCCTTTATAAAAAGTAGTTTTATTGTCCTGATCCATATATGAAGATTAATTATATATCAGTAATGCTATCATTTTTATTGTAAATGTGCAAGAGGTGTGGTAGTATGTCTGAGTATTAAGATATCTATTTTGTAATATAAAATATGAAAAAAACTAATTGTATTGTGTGTTCTAAAGACAGTCCTAATATTTTATTGGAAAATAGGAAAGATCCTTTTTTGAAAAATATAGGATTATCTCGAGTGGTATTTGTTATGTGTAGTGGTTGTGGATTTGTTTATCAAAGTCCCAAATTAGAAAGTCAAGAGATATCAAAATTGTATTTAGAAGATTACTATGATGAAAATGATAAGCCTATTTCTAATGCATATGCTTTGAAAAAAGAGGGATATGCACAGAGTTCTTTTGATCAAGTCAGTACCAAAATAGACCTTAGTTCCTGTAAAAATAAAAATATACTTGATATAGGTAGTAACACAGGATCTTTCCTAAATTTGTTTAAAAGTGTGGGGTGGTATACTGTTGGGGTAGAGGCCTCGAGGAAAATGGCGGATGAGGCTCAAAATAGATATAGTCTAGACGAAGTTCATCAATGTCTGTTTGATGCTAATTTTTTTACAGATAGAAAGTTTGGCTTAGTTAGTCTATTACACACACTTGAACATATAGAAAATCCATCTGTAATATTAGAAAATATATATAATGTGCTTGATGACGACGGCATGCTGTATATAGAGGTGCCCGACGTCTTCCATCCAAAAAGCTGTTTCTACATATCTTTCTATTCTTCACCACATTTGTACGTTTTTTCCCATTCAAGCTTAACGAATTTATTGTCAAATAACAGGTTTGAGGTGGTGTATTCAGGGATTGTGCCGCGTGGCCTTTATGTCCTGGCGAAGAAAAAGAGTACTAAGGATCTAAATAAATACAAGATTGATGATATAGAGAAAATACGTAAAATTACTTTGGAATATAAAAAAAGGCATGATAGACATGCATTTATATATAGATTTATTGCCAACTCACTTCTATCTAGAATTCTGATAAAGCTTCATATTCCTGTTTTAAGTAAATTGTTATTTAGTTTTCGTGAACGTGTCAGAGTTAATAGGCCTGTGTAGGTGTGAATTTATTTTTTTACAAATATGTAGAGAGAATATGTCGAGTTAATCATTCGGGCTATTATCTCGGCAAACAAGGCTCCAAGTAGGCCAAATTTAGGTATAAATAGAACCAAGAATAATAATCTAAACATAGTAAATACTATTGTAGTTTTATAGATGATGCGTGTTGCTGATTGTATATGAAACGAGAAGACAATGAGAGAAATAGGTGCCATGATAAGAGATATTGCAGCAATGCGTGAGTAGAAAACAGATTCAGGGTATTTAGGAAACAAAAGGTGCATAATATACGGACTCACAATCCAATAAAGCGTAGTCATGAGGGTCATGAGGATTGTCAGTTGAAAGAATTTTTTTAGTATAAATTTTTTATTATCTTGAGTCATTTTCCATTTAGATAATTTTGGGAGTGCAGGCTGCATTAGCTGTCTTGAAAAATTTGAAAGCTGTCGAGGTATGAGTATGGCAATGGAATATATCGCAAGATTACTAAAACCGAGTAGTTGGGGAATAATAATCTTATCTATTTCTTGTGCAAAGATACTTATCATGGATACCCATGATATTTTTTTCCCATAAGATATTTTTTTTAGGTCAAAATTTGGATTTAATGTCTTGAGAAGTCTTTGGGTAAAATATAAATTTATTATTAATTGACTAGTTATTACGACAACAACTATGATATATACTTTTTGTGTGAGGAGTAGTGTTCCTAGGGTGAGAGGCGTGGTTGTGCAAGCGACAAGGAGGTTTATTTTAAAAATTTTACCAAAATCTTTTTTACCTTCTAAAATATATTGATGATAAGATGCGATGTGTCGAAAAGGTAAAATCATTCCCAAATACGACATGCTCAGAGTAAATACTATATTACCTGTGGTGTAATAATATAGACTTAATGCAAAGAGTATAAAAGATCCAAATATAGAGTATTTTATGATTTCTGTTATAGCTTTTTTTGCTACAGCTTCGTATTTTTGTGAAACACCCATGATCACAGCTGTTTTCATTCCTGGTAACCCAGTAAAACTTAGTAGAGCAACTACGGACATGATATATTTATATTCTCCATAGGATGTCTGTGATAAAAAATAGGCAAATATTACAGATAATATGATACCGTTAACAGCAAGTACAATGTTCTTAAGTGTCACCCATGAACTGTTCTTTGCATAGTACAAAACATCAATCCCTGTGTATTTTTTGGAACGTAGTAGCGTGGTCTTGATTTTTTCTCTTATTGTGCTAAAATTCATACACTTTATTATATGTTTTGCTAAAATATGAATATTTTATATATAGGGTCTGGTTTTGTGGGGGCTTGTTCAGCAGCTATTTCAGCAGCTTCTGGTCATAATGTACTTGTCTATGATATAGACGAGAAGAAGATACAAATGCTTGGTTCAGGAGATAGAGATACAGTGGAATCCTGTCTTTTTGAGGATGGGTTAGGAGACCTTCTTGTGCGTAATAAAGAACGTATTGAGTTTACCATAGATTATGGCAAAGTTGAAGACTTTCTCGATATTTGTGATGGCATCTTCATGTGTTTACCTACTCCCGAGATTGGTGAGACAGGGGAAAGTAATTTGAATTATTATTTTGATGCAGCACAGAAATTATCTGAAGGTCTGAAAAAAAGAAATAATGGATCACAAGATAAGTATGTTGTTATCGTGAACAAGAGCACTGTTCCGATTGATATGGTCAATAAAACACAAGAAATAATGGACGAGGCTGGAGTCAAAAATTATGGCGTTGTGTCTAATCCAGAATTTTTGGTTGAAGGTAAAGCTGTGGAAGGATCTTTGCGGCCAGATCGTGTGGTTGTCGGTGCGTGGAAAGAGCAGGATTTTGAAATAATGCGTCGTATGTATCAGAGATTTTACGATTCTCCTACCGTTAAATATATTGAAGTAAATCCAAAAGAAGCCGCAGCGGGGAAACTGTTAGCGAATTTTACTTTGTTTAATAAATTAGCAATTTGTTTTGATGTGATTGGGCGTACATGCGAAACGTTTGAAGGTTTGAATTATGAGAGCTTGAGAAAAGTTTTGGCTACAGATCCACGTATTGGTACCTGGGGACTGTATGATAGTTTGTATGCTGGCGGAAGTTGTTTTATCAAGGATGCACGATCTCTCTCTCATCAGTTGCAAACAGCGGGGCAGGGAGCAGCTCTTGTAGATGGAACATACTTAGCAAATAAGCGCCAGTTAGAAATGTTTATTGGTCGCGCAGAAAAAGAAGTTTCGTTTGACTGGACAAACAAAAAAATTGCATTGATTGGTACCGCATTTAAGCGTGATACAAATGATATCAGGAATTCTGCAAGCATTGATATTGGACATTTTTTGAAAGAAAAACAAGTCGATGAGGTTCATATTTATGATCCAGCTGCAATGGACAATTTCAAACTTGTGTTTGAAGAGGGTGATCAATTTATATACCATAATCATGAATTTGATGCAGTAAAAGATTGCGATGTAATTATTATTGCGACTGACTGGCCACAATTTCGTGGGTTGGCTGATGTCATCATTCCTGAATCAAAAGAAAAGAAGCCTCTTATTATGGATGGCCGTCGTATGTTACAACACCGTTATGGTGATTTACAAGAAGCCGGCTTTGATGTTATAGCCGTGGGGTCTCCCTTTATACAAGGTAAAAAATAATTATATGGCACATTATCTTATTACTGGTGGAGCTGGCTTCATCGGGACAAACTTAGCTAAACAGCTGATCGCATCAGGACATCAAGTTCGTATTATTGATAATTATGCGGGTGGAAAAAAAGAAGAGAGATTCCAAGATGGTGCGGAATATGTAGAAGGGGATATTCGTAATATGGACGATTTGAATAAAGTGATGCAGGGGATCGATGGTGTATTTCATATGGCTGCACTCCCACGTGTTAGTTTTTCTGTAGAGAATCCAGCAGAGACACATGATGTAAATATAAATGGCACATTGAATGTGTTACTCGCGGCTCGAGATAACGGCGTG
>PKTJ01000050.1 GCA_002869205.1 Candidatus Parcubacteria bacterium
ATACACCGCCACAATACTAATTCCTGTCAAAAGTACAGACCGTGTGCGTTTGTCCAAATGCGAAATCTTATCTAACACAAAAATAATAGGAAACCACAGAAACGGTAGCATAGTGAACACATGTCGTGTAATAACAGTCTTGTGAAACGCACCTATCAGACTTATTACCAAGATAATGTATACAAATAATTCTGTTTCACGGGAATATTGTTTTGAAAAGAAGTAAAATCCTACAAGCGAAATTAGTAATAATGGTGACAAAATAAAATATCCCGGAGAATTGTGACGAACTCCGTCTGCCCATGTCGTCACAAAATGCATTTCTGAAAAATTGGTAAACAGATGATCCAAGCCCTTGATAGGATTACCGGACAAAGAGGAAGAAAAAGCCTGTTCCTCAATAAAATTTGGATTATATTTATTACTCTTGATCGTAAACTCACTAAATGCAACATAATTATACCCAATCAAAATTGCATACACAGCCACAAACACAAGTGTTCCCATCATTACACCCTTGTCTTTCCAAAACTTAATATCGATTTTCTTACGAGAAAATAAATAAAGCAAAAAAGCAGGAACCAATAAAATATTTTGTATTTCAATGATTGAAGACAGTCCGAGCAGTGCGGCAACCAATATAATCTTACCTGTATCGCCTTTTTTCAATTTCACACAAAGATATGCAGCACCAAACGCAGTAACCGCTGACAAAATATGTGAGAACAGATGCGTCGACTCAAACCATACGAGCGTTGTAAATGCAAACAAAAGCGCACTAAGCAACGACACATTAAAATTCTTGGAAAAATAAAACGACAGTCTAAATATCAAATACACAAGAAGCACGCCCGCAAGCTGTGGTAAAAATAACACCATAATTTCAGATAGATTGTCATGTACAAAAGAAAATACATGCCCTATAGAAAAAAACGGTATGGCGAGAAATGCTGTGCCCGGAATACGATCAGACAAAATACGATTCCCCTGGAGTGCATAATCCATACCCTCCACATATTCTTCATATCCTGCGATCTCCACAGTTCCCTTTTCTACAATTGCACTGGTGAGCGCAAAATGACTTCCATCGTTTGAATTGGTGATGTATGCAGAACTGATGAAATATACAAAGCTTACAAAAATCAAACATACCCACAAGAGAGTACGTTGTTGTTTTTGTAGTTTTTGGATCATATCATTTTATGTCTTTTACCATAACAAAAATTTCCATTTTTTTGTCACCTACCGGGTGCATGTCTTTTTTTACAACCTTGTAACCTTGTTTTTTATAAAATTCTTTTGCGGTTATCGTGGATTTTAAAGTAATTTTTTTACATCCTTGTTTTTTAAGTGAGTCTTCAGCAACTTTAAGTAGTCGGGATCCGAGGCCTTTGCCAATATAATCTTTATTTATATACAATCCCCACACTTCACAATCAAAACTATGATCACAAAAACCAACTATTTTATCGTCTTCTACTGCAACCCACCTTTTGCACTTATCAGCACTACTACGAAAACGATCAGTATTGGATCTAGAAGACCAAACATTGACCAGGTCTTCTGCATAATCCTTGGAATTTATATTATTGATTGTCTGCCTACAAAGACGGGAAATTGCTGCGTAATCCCCATCTCTTGCTAAACGAATTTTCATAACACCTTTACTTTAAAACTCTCTTAAGATATTTCCCAGTATAACTGGTCGTACTCTTTCTCGCAATCTCTTCTGGCGTTCCTGTTGCAACCACTGCTCCACCCTTGTCCCCACCTTCAGGACCAAGATCAATAATCCAATCAGCTTGTTTGATCACTTCGAGATTGTGCTCAATTACCATAATGGTATTTCCTTTCGAAACAAGATCTTGTAACACACCAACCAGTTTTTTTACATCATCATAATGAAGTCCGGTTGTAGGTTCATCAAGTAAATATAATGTTTTGGTTGTATTTTTCTTTGCAAGCTCTTTGCTAAGCTTCGTACGCTGTGCTTCACCACCAGACAGAGTCTTTGCAGATTGACCAAGTGTAAGGTAATCAAGACCAACACTATTCAGCATCTTCAACTTGTCATAAATCTGTGGGATATCACGGAAGAATTCTTCAGCCTCTTCTATCGTCATATCGAGCACATCAGCGATGTTTTTCTTTTTATAATGAACTTGCAATGTTTCTTGGTTGAACCGTTTACCTTTACACACGTCACACGTGATTTCAACGCTTGGCAAGAAGTGCATCTCAATTTCAAGCACTCCCCGGCCTTCACAATTTTCACACCGACCAATAGGACGATTGAAACTAAACCGACCAACCTTGTACCCACGAATACGCGCCTCTGGTGTGGATGCAAACAATTCACGAATTGGTCCCCATGTACCTGTGTATGTTGCAGGATTTGAACGCGGACTTCGACCAATTGGGTTTTGATCAATCTTAATAATTTTATCAATGTATTCGGTATTTAAAACTTCTTTGTGTTTACCCACCTGTTTCCTCTTGTCTGCTGGCACACGTCCATGATAGTTCACCCTGTTGGCAACTGCACGATACAAAATCTTGTGCATGAGTGTCGACTTACCAGAACCAGAAACACCTGTCAGACACACAAACCTACGAAGTGGAATTTCGACATTTACTTTTTTCAAATTATGTTCTTCTGCTTGTTTGATCTTTATCTTTGGTGTATGTGAATCTACCTTGCGACGTTTCTGTGGCGTAGGAATCATTTCTTCTCCACGCAAATATTTCCCTGTCAAAGATTTCTGAGCACTTCCAAATGTTTTGCACCCAAGCTGTTTTGTCTCTTGTTTCTTACCATCCAAAACATTTTTTAATTCTCCAGAATACGTAATTTTTCCTCCATGTACTCCAGCACCAGGACCAATATCTACCATCCAATCACTAATAAGAATAGTATCTTCGTCGTGTTCTACTACAATAATCGTATTTCCTTTGTCACACAATTCACGCAATGTTGAGACAAGCTGGTCATTATCTTTTTGGTGCAAACCAATTGTTGGCTCATCGAGCACATAGAGCGCACCTACCAACTGTTGTCCAACTTGTGATGCGAGTCTGATACGCTGAGCTTCTCCGCCAGACAGTGTACCCGACCTTCTGTTCAGAGTAATATAGTGGAGACCGACGTTATTTAAGAACAATAATCTATTGTTAATTTCATTCAATGCCGCACCTGCAATCTCTAATTTCTTTGGATCTATCGTTTCAATCAGATCATTAAAAAATTCTGTCGCCTCACCAATAGTCATGGTGGTAATTTCCCAAATATTTTTTTCTCCCACTTTTACCGAAAGTGCATGATCATTGAGACGCTTACCTTCACACTTAGGACAATCTTCTTCGCTAAACAATTCTTTTGTTCCAAGTCCTGTACAAAACGAACAATATCCATATGGACTATTGAAACTAAACAAACGCGGTTCGATCTCGGGAAAACTATATCCATCTTTGGGACATGAATACTCCGTACTATAAATCTGTTCTTCAGTGTCGGGATATATTACTGTACACAATCCATCTGACAAATCAACGGCTGATTCGACAGCTTCGCCAAGACGCTGATCATCCAACGTCGTAGTAGGAATTCTATCAACAATGATTTCAATCGTATGTTTTTTATTTTTTGATAATACAATTCTATCTTTCAAACTTCGAATTTTCCCATCGACACGTACTTCTAAAAACCCAGAATTATACATATCATAAAGCATCTGATAATACTCACCCTTTCTACCACGAACAACCGGAGACAAAATGATAACCTCTTTTTCTTTGACTGTTTTTTGGATTCGTGTTCCATGTTTCATGATTTGTGTAAAAATCTCATCTGTTGTCATCTTCTCAATCTTTGTTCCACAGATCGGACAATATGGTTCACCCGTACGTGCAAATAATACACGTAAATAATCATAAATTTCTGTAATCGTTGCTACTGTTGAACGTGGATTTGCACTATGAGCTTTTTGATCAATTGAAATCGCTGGAGACAATCCTTCTATCTCATCTACATCTGGCTTCGTCATACCGCCGAGAAATTGTCGTGCGTATGCTGATAGACTTTCGATATATCTACGTTGTCCTTCTGCAAAAATAGTATCAAAAGCAAGGCTCGATTTTCCTGAGCCTGAAAGTCCGGTAAACACGATCATCTTGTTTCGCGGAAGTTCTAGATTGATATTTTTCAAATTGTGCTCTCGAGCACCACGTATAACGATTTTATCTTGCATATATGTGTGAAACAACATATACCCCGTATGGAATATTCCCGCAGAGGAAATGAAATCGGGGTAAAATTAAAGTTGTATTATTACTTCTAAAATATTCTGACCGTCTATAGAAACGCCAAAAAGCCCCGTTTCGGGGTTATCTATAAGTGTAGTTAATAAAAGAACATTCTAATTGTATACCGCAAAGGTATGGTTTGTCAATCTTGATAAAAGTCTTGCACGATTGACCAAAATACGCTATCCTTTAGTATATTGTTATTCTTAAAGGAGAACTATGCAAAAATTAGGCATATTACTCACATCATGTGCACTCGTCCTCGTGCTCGGAGCAGGTTGTTCCAAGACCGAAACATCAGACAGTACACAGAGTAAATCCGCAGACACAGAAATGTCTGAAACACCTGTGATGGAAACAGGCGGCGAAATCGGTACTGGTGATATCGAATTGAGTGCCCAAGCAACAGGCAAAAACACCGTAAGCTTTGACTGGAGAATCAGTAAAGGTCTCGAAGACAAGGCTGAAGGGTGGCGCATCGTATATGGAAAAGATGCAAACCCAACATACCCAAGCACATGGTGGTTTGAACGAAGTAAACCACATAGAGAAAAAGTTTGGGCAGGTCTCCCAGCTGGAAAAGCTCACTTCCGTGTATGTGCAGTTATTGGCAAAACATGTGACATCTACAGTAATAATGTAGAAGTAGAAATCGCTGGCGCCCCAGCAGTAGAAGAAATCCTCATTGAAGATGAAAAAGAAGAAATGGATGAAGCAGAAACAGTGACTGAAGAAACAACTGAAAACTCAGCAACCTCTACAGAAGATATGACTGAAACGACAGATGAAGATAAAGTAGAAGAAACAGCTGACGACTTAGTGACTTCTACAGAAGATGTAGTTGAAACGACAGATGAAGAACCTGTTGAAGATGCCACCACTACCACAGAACAATAAAAACCAGTGTATCAAAAAAATCATATGAAATCTTCAAGAAAAATGGCAACTTTTCTCCCTTTCTTATCAAATTTGCCCGACGTTTCCCTGTGTGTAAC
>PKTJ01000007.1 GCA_002869205.1 Candidatus Parcubacteria bacterium
CCACCACCGTGTGGATGATCAACTGGGTTCATGTTCTTACCTTTCACGGTTGGACGAATACCTTTGTATCTCATACGACCAGCCTTACCCCAACGTACCAACTTATAGTCTGGATTACTTACCTGACCTACTGTTGCCATACATTCTTTCTTCACCAATCTCATTTCTGATGAAGGGAGTTTGAGCTGAGCATATTGTCCTTCTACGACCATGAGCTGTGCTGCATTTCCTGCGCCACGTACGATCTGACCACCTTTTCCTGGTTCAAGCTCTACATTGTAAACAAACATACTTGCAGGAATTTCTGAAAGTGGCATACGATTACCACGTACTGCTTCAACTTTTTTTTGTGAAGACACAATCTTGTCATCTACTTTCATTCCAGCAGCTGCCAATACATATGATTTGGTACCATCTTCATATTGCACAAGTGCAATACGAGCACCACGATTTGGATCATATTCAATAGCAATCACTGTTGCTGCTTCTTCAAATCTGTTTCGTAAAAAATCAATACGTCTGTACATTCGTTTTACACCACCACCTCTGTGACGAACAGTAATCTTTCCGCTATTATTACGACCCGCCTTACTTTTGAGTGCTGAAATAAGAGATTTCTCTGGTTTTGTCTTTGTGATATCAGAAAAATCTTGAACGCTTGATTTACGTCGTCCTGGAGTAGTTGGTTTGTGTTTTCTTACTGCCATATTATACGCCTTCGTGAATATGAATAGTGTGTCCCTTTGGTAATTCGACTACTGCCTTTTTCCAATCATTTCTCTTGCCACGTCTATGACCAAAACGAACTCGTTTACCTTCAAATTGCATTGTTCTCACTCTCTTTGGCTTAACACCGTACAATTCTTCAATTGATCTTTTGATTTCTTCTTTTGTTGCGTCGATATGTACAACGAATACATACTTTCCTTGTGTCTCAAGAGATGTTGCTTTTTCACTCACAAGAGGACGAACAAGTGTTTTGTATGCGATACCAGTTACTTTTGTATCTGATTTCTTTGCTGGAGCAGCTTTTTTTGTTGCTGCTTTTTTTGCTTTTGGTTTCTCTGCAACATTAACATCAGTAGCTTTTTTTTCTACGGCTTCGAGCTGTTCTTGCTCTTTCTTTTTTGACCATTTATCAAGTAAACCCATAGTATTTATGATAATCGTGCTTCTAAAGCTTTGAGTGATTCTTCGTTTGAAATAATATATTGATGATGTAGTAAATCAACGACATTTACATCTTGAGCACGTGTCACGTGTACATTCTCTACATTTCGTGTTGACACGAGAAGCTCTTCGCTTGGATTTTCTGCGACAATAAGTGTGCTCTTGCCAAAACCAGGTAATTTCTTACGAAGGTCAGCAATAGCTTTTGTCTTGCCACCAAAATCAAAGCTCTCAAGTCCAAACAATTTTTCTTCTTTTACTTTGTCTGAAAGACACATCATTACTGCTTGGCGATTCATCTTCTTGTTGATTTTTTGTTTGTAGTTTCGTGTTTTCAAAGGACCAAATGTCACACCACCACCAGACCAAATCGGAGAACGATTTGAACCATGACGTGCACGACCAGTACCTTTTTGTTTCCAAGGTTTACGACCACCACCACGTACATCACTTCTGTCCTTGCTGTGTGCCCATGGCTCACGTGCATTAGCCTCGAGTGCTACGTATACTTGGTGAACAACTTCTTTCTTTGCAGGAACAGCAAAAACAGTATCATTTAATTTCAAATCTTTTGTCTTTTCACCGGTTAAATTATAAACTGCTACGTTTGCCATATAATTATTTAGTTTCTTCCTTAATTTCTTCTTTTGGCTCTTCTACAGGAGCCTCTTCTTTTTTCTCTTCAGCTTTTGGTTCTTCATCAGGTTTTTCTTCTACTTTCTTTTCTTTTTTTACTTCCACTTCTTTTGCCTGAGACTCTTCAACAACTTCTTCTACAGGAGTCTCTACTTTTTCTTCTACTTTTGGCTCTTCAACTTTGATTTCAATCTTACCTTCTCCTGTACAGATATAGACAAGTCCGTTTCGTGCACCAGGAAGAGCACCTTTGATAAGAATTTCGTTATTTTTTTCATCGATTTCAACAACTTCCAAATTTTTGACAGTAACTTGTTCATCTCCGGTATGACCACCCATACGTGTTCCTTTGAACACACGAGCAGCATCGGTTGCACCGATAGAACCAGGCATGCGAAGTTGATCTTTGTGACCATGACTTGCAGGAGACCCGTGGAATCCATGACGTTTAACAACACCTTGGAAACCTTTACCTTTTGATGTTCCGGTAACTTCTACCTTTTCACCAACTTCAAATATATCTACACCAAACACATCACCGCGTTTGAGCTCATTATCACTACGGAAATCATGCAAATGACGAGCAGTCAAATTTGCGTTATCTTCCATTTTAATATCTTTAAGATGTCCTTTGAGTGGATTGGTAAGACGAAATGTCTTTTGTGTACCAAATCCGACCTGTACAGCATCTACACCCTCTTTTTCTTTTGTCTTTACTTGTGTAACTACACATGGACCAGCCTGAACACGTGTTACCGGTACGACAACACCGTCTTCTTTGAAGACTTGGGTCATGTTTAATTTTTTACCAATAATGAATTTCATAATCTGTTGATCACGTATCGTGAGGGCATATCACTTAAGACAGAAATGCTCGTAACACGAAATTGGTGATATAAAAAACTAGAAGGAAATATTAATTCGTGAAAGTTATAACAAAAATCACTAATTCCTTCTAGCCTCTTAAATCTATATAAGGCTTTGTCGAGTAAAAATGTAATGAAAACGGCACCTCCATATCACAGATTCATGTTCTCACAGATGTTTTCCATAAGGATCTTATCTGTTTGACCTAAGCTGTGTTTGGACTAATATCAAATTCGCGCGTATTGTAGCGCAATAGGCAAAATATGTCAAGGGTTTTAAAGGCGGGATATATCCACAGACCTGTCTATCGATAAACAGGGACTAGACCATTTTGATCTCTACATCAACACCACTTGGAAGATTTAAATTCATGAGCGCATCAATAGCTTTTGGGCTAGGGCTGATGATATCTAGTAAGCGTTTGTGTGTACGCATCTCATACTGTTCTTGAGATGTTTTGTGTACAAATGTAGAACGATTAACACTAAATTTGTTCTTTGCAGTAGGCAATGGTACTGGACCAACAACCTTTACGTTATTACGTTCTGCGGTGTCAATGATAGTCTTTGTTGCAGTATCAATCACCTTGTGATCGTACGCTCTGATTTTTATACGAAGTTTCTGTTGCCCCTCTTTTGTCTTGATTGCAGTGTCTGCCATATTGATAGAAAATGAACTATGTTTATAAATAGCATTCAAGCCCCGACGAAGTCGGGGCTTGAACATCTATGTCTTATTTAATGATTTTGGTTACCATACCAGCACCAACAGTTCGGCCACCCTCACGGATAGCAAAACGCATCTTGTCTTCGATAGCAACAGGAGCGATAAGTTTAATAGTCAAATTAACCTTATCTCCTGGCATTACCATCTCAGTTCCTTCTGGTAATGTTACATCACCAGTTACATCAGTTGTACGGATGTAGAACTGTGGCTTGTAGCCGTTGAAGAATGGTTTGTGACGACCACCTTCTTCTTTGGTAAGTGCGTATACTTCTGCTTCAACTTCTGTGTGTGGTTTGATAGTACCTGGTTTTGCAAGTACTTGACCACGTTGAACTTCTTCTTTCTTAGTACCACGAAGAAGGATGCCAGCGTTGTCACCAGCTTGACCTTGGTCGAGGTTCTTATTGAACATCTCTACTCCAGTCACAGTTGTTTTGTCAGTTTCTTCCTTCATACCAACGATCTCGATTTCTTCACCAACTTTTACAACACCACGGTCAATACGACCAGTTACTACCGTACCACGTCCCTCAATTGAGAAAACGTCTTCGATAGGCATCATAAAGTCTTTATCAAGATCACGTTCTGGATCTGGAATATAACTATCAAGAGAAGCAAGCAAATCCATAACTGGTTTTGAAGTCTCTTCAGCATTTGGATCTTCGAGAGCTTTCAAAGCTGATCCACGAATGATTGGAGTTTCATCTCCTGGGAACTCATATTTGTTCAAAAGATCTTTTACTTCTTCTTCTACAAGGTCAATAAGTTCTGGATCAGATACTTGATCAACTTTGTTCAAGAATACAACGATCTTTGGCACACCAACTTGTTTTGCAAGAAGGATGTGTTCGCGAGTCTGAGGCATAGGACCGTCAGCTGCTGAAACTACGAGGATAGCACCGTCCATTTGTGCAGCACCTGTGATCATGTTTTTAACATAATCAGCATGTCCTGGACAATCTACGTGTGCATAGTGACGAGATTCTGTCTCGTACTCTACGTGAGCGGTAGCAATAGTAATACCACGCTCTTTTTCTTCTGGTGCCGCATCAATTGAGTCTACACCCTTATCTTGGGCTGTGAGACCTTTTGCTGCTGCAACTTTTAAAATTGCCGCGGTAAGAGTTGTCTTACCGTGATCAACATGACCAATTGTACCCACGTTTACGTGAGTCTTGGTTCGTTGAAAATCTGCCATATTACTATGGTCGTTTGTCCGCACTAACCTGAATGGTCAGGATAGTTTTGTATCCAGCGGCTCTTCTAAATTACTAAAAATACGATAATTAAAATTGCTCTGTAGAGCAAAATTTATGCGGTGTGATTATAAAGGAAATTGAACAATTAGTCAAGGGGATAGAATGGGGATGGATTGTGGAATAACTTTTTTGCTAAATTAAGCAAAAAAATAACTTATTTTTATTAAAAACCCATGTGCATATCCAAATATTGACAATCTTCCATTTTTTTGCTAGTATGGAATGTCCGCGATTTTGCGGATGCAGTATATGAGGTACCCAGTTATGGATATGGTGAAAGCGTTACTTCTTAAGCGTCTTCCCCACCTGGGAGTTGCGTGTTACGGTGACACAACCTTCGAAGAGAGGGTGGCTGAAGCCATCAACTTTGCGCGCGCAGCCTGCGAAGACGACTTCTCGGGGGTTGCTCACGTACTCGTGAGCGTCCAAGACTTGTCTTCTGACCACTTTATCAACAAGGCCGTCTCGAGCGCTGAAGCCATCGTGAAATCAGTCATGGTGCCCATGCAGGAGTCCCTGACGGTGCGATGTGAAAAGGCGGACGAGAAAAAGAATCTCCTCATGTTCGTAATCACCGCAACGAAGGTGGTAGACCTCAGGTGAAACAATCTACGCACTGC
>PKTJ01000054.1 GCA_002869205.1 Candidatus Parcubacteria bacterium
GGGCAGAAGACAGGTTTTGTCTTATTGCTTGTTTTTGCATTGTTAGCAGTTGGGCTTACTTTTTTACAAATGCGCAATACGATATACAGTCCTTTCGTAATTCACATAAGTAGAGAAGAGATAGAGGCACGTGAAGCGTTTGAGTTTGATGAAACCACTCGTCTACAACAAATTGATACTGATCAAGATGGTCTAAATGATTATGAAGAACTCTTTTTTTATGAGACAAGTAGATATTTACCTGACACTGACTCCGATGGGCTAGATGATAAAACAGAGATAGATGGAGGTACAAATACTCTGTGTCCAGAAGGTCAGGCATGTGGTGTAACTGGATTTGATGATTTGTCTACAAGTACAGATCCAATTATTTCTCCATTACTTGAGAAATCTAATACGGCGTCAGATATTTTGCTCGAGAGTCAGTTTAATGGTGGGGGACTTAATGCTCCAGGAACACCAGATATCAATACTATGATTAGCGATCCAGCAGTGCTCAGACAAATGCTTATTTCAACTGGGCAAGTTTCAGAAGAAGATTTGTCAGAAATTTCTGATGAACAGCTTATGGCTATGGCTCAACAATTAGCACAAGATCAATTTAGTGCACCACCAGCTGAAGACGTGGTGTCTGAAGAAGATTCTAATTTAGAAGATTCATTACCACAATAATTATGTTTGATTTAGGACGCAAGACAAAAAAAGCATTCTTGATAACTAGTCTTACATTCTTTTTAGTTGCAAATTTCTTCATATATTCATTGCTGAGACCAGCTCCTGTATATGCAGGAATTCCAGTAACTGTTGTAGGAAGTATTCCATCAGAAAAGGACGCTATTATGGATCAGATAATGGATTCATTGCTTGCAGCGGCGCTTGGATCTCTTGTGAATGGTGCGTCTTACTTCATGCGTAAGTTTGCATACGATAGTGCCAAATATATTGCATCTGGTGGTAGTGGTCAAGGAGCTCTTGCGTTTAAGGACGGTTTTGGAAGTTATATGGAAAACACGGCGCTTGATAGTGTTGCAGGCGCTATTGATCAATTTGGTGCGCCTTTTGGACTTAGTTTGTGTAAACCACCAGATTTAAGAATACAAGTGAATATACAAGTAAGTCTTTCTCAAATTTATAGTTCAGAAGCCAGTGGTGGAAAGAGTGGACCGCAACCACGTTGTAAATGGAATGATTTGAAAACTAATTGGAGTAAAGACAATTTGGAAAGCATGTATGGAAGTAAGGATGCTCTTTCTGAGCGTTTCTCATCGTCTCTTAGTGTGACAGAAGGAGATTTTGGTACTGCTCTTGGACTTATGGGTAAACTCGATCGAATACAGGCCAAGGCAGAGGCTGCTGCACAGGCTGTGCGTGAAGAAGGGCAGGGTTACAAATCTGTCACAAACCTTATTTCTGGTAAAGTAAAAACACCTGCGCAAGTTATTAAAAAAGAAACAGAAGTGGTGACTGGTGGGAAACAGATGGATATGAGTGCGACGCAGATTGCAGGTATCTACGGTGCTGGCGCATGGCAAATATTGCCTATGGCAGCATCAGTATTTGCCAATACACTTGTGTCCACGCTCTTACAAGACATCATGACGAACGGTCTTTTTCCAGATGATTCCGAAGGTAAATCTATTTCTGATTTTTATGCTGGTTCTATTAATTACAATAGACGAGCAGCAGAAAGTGCATTTTCATATTTGACAGCAGGGATACCACAACATGACTTAGAGTCTTATGAAATTACAACAGTATATAGTTCATGTCCGGATAACCCTGGTCTCAATAATTGTGTTATGGATGCTGATCTCGTTCAGGCTTTGCAACGGGCTCGTATTGGGGACCCTATCACGATTGGCGAGGCACTAGAAACTGAAGGTGGTTTACTACATTCCACTTGGAAATTGATTCCACCAAGTAGAGCTGCGGAGAATGTCGATAAAAATTGTTATAACAATAATTATTGTTATTCTAATATCCAAAAATTAAGAAAGGCACGTATTTTGCCTCTTGGATTTGAAATTGCCGCATTGAGGTCAGATCCTGATAGTCCTGATACTTTGGGTGAGGTGGTCAGCAGGTTTGACGATCCTACAAGTGACTTCTATCATCTCATAGATCCAAATTGGATTTTGAAAGTACCAGAAGCTCAGTGTGAAGCAGAAGTTGATGGACC
This sequence comes from Candidatus Parcubacteria bacterium, assembly GCA_002869205.1. GTDB lineage: Bacteria > Patescibacteriota > Patescibacteriia > Magasanikbacterales > UBA922 > BM521. The sequence goes on from PKTJ01000054.1 coordinate 2,180, forward strand.
CCAGCTCAGATCAGAAAATTCTGACTTGAGAGCAGAAGAATGTGTAGATTTTTCCACATGCTTGTCTACTGGTGACGAAGGGTGTAAGGCTTTTGGTTATTGTACACAAGAGAAAAATATTTGGAAATTACCTGGCCAGACATGTCCAGAATATTATAATACGTGTAAGACATACACTGGTCCAAATAATACAGTTACATCATATCTCTCTCGAACAGTTGATCAGGGATCGTGTAATGCCGAGTCAGTCGGGTGTCGTGCATACAGTACGGAGAAGGTAGATGGTGAATGGGTGCGTAGTAGTGAGGTTGATCTTAGTTTGAAGACGAGTGGTCGTGAACAAGTGATGTACTATAATGATCAAATCAATGCAGAAACGTGTCCAGAAGATCAAGAAGGTTGTAGTATGTTTTTACATGCTTCGACAACAAAACCATTATTTTTGAAAAAAGCTCCTGAATATCTTGGGTGTTATGATATAGATCCAGACACACAAAATATTTTAGAGTGGCCTCAGACACGTGCTGACATGGTTCTTCTTCAAGATGCTCCAGAAGAGTGTAATAATTTTGCTGGTGTTTGTATTCCAGAAGAGACTGGTTGTGAAGAATACACCCCAGTAAATGGAGATAATCTAGTGACAGGTATCGTAGGGGACAATAGATGTCCTGTATCGTGTGTAGGATATGAAACATTCAAGCAGGAAGCGACTCCTTTTGAGTCCAAAAAGTTTCCACTATATTTTGTGCCGTCACACGGTGAACAATGTGCTCCTCAGTATGATGGATGTGATGAGTTTACCAATATTAGTGCTGGTGAAATAGGAGAGGGAGGAGAACAATTGGAATATTATACTGATATTAAATACTGTGAACGTCCAGACGGAGATAATGCAAAAACATATTATACCTGGGAAGGTTCTGAGAGTACGGGATATGTGCTGAAGAAACATTCTCTTTTGCAGATTGACTCTACTGAGTCTAGCTATATCAGTGCACTTGGTCTAACACTTGATGATGGAACTGCTATAAATACTATTGTTAGTTTTCCTGCAGGCTCTCCAGCGTATGCAACAGACAATCCAACAGAGCTTACTCAAAAATATGAAGATTGTAATCAAGATGCATATAATATTTTATTAGACAATTATCTTGCTGGCGGCGCCGCGTTATCTGGGTGCTATGCACTATATGATAGTTCTGGAAGTGTGTATTATCGTATGATCGATGACACGGTAACCGTATCTAACAAATGTGTACCATTACGAAAGACAGAATCAGAGATGTTTGTGGATGATAATTTTACACTCAACAGCGAAACTAAATGTGAAGAAAAAGGTGGTTTGTGGGAAGCGGGTGAATGTCAACGATGTATGGGCGGTGGTTTTTATCAAGTAGATGAACTTAGTGGTATCGGTTCGTGCGTGTATTGGTCTATCCAAGAAGAAGCTACTGCATGTATCTCAGCAGCAAATGGATGTCGTAGATATATTGGTAATACGGGTAATAATGCGTACAATGTATATAATACAAGTTTTGAACCAAATGAACACAGTACAAGTTCACTTATCATCGCAAAAGAAGGATGGTCTGGTACCGTATCTGTAGAACCAGAAGCGACACAAGTGGGACTCTATTCTCTCAAAGTTGGGGGAAGCGGTAGTGCTTCCTATGATCTTGCTCCAGGAAAGATCCGTGATAATTTATGGTATGAATTGACATTCTGGAGTAGAGGAAATCCACAGTTGCTTGCCGTAACGCTCGAGCAGGCTGGATCGGTAAATGCAGAGTTCACACTTGATCCACTCACAACACAACAAACCTATGCTGCTGTAACGCAAGATTGGCAAGAGTATACACTTGGGCCTGTCCAATTTGATGGTTCACTTGATGTGACAACCACACTTAAGATTGCTTCTGTACAAGGAAGTGGTATCTACTTTGTAGATAATGTCTTCTTAAGAAATTTAGGAACCGCATCGCAAGATTATGAATTCTTGATCAAAGATTCTTGGAAGACAGATGAAGGGTATGACACAACTCAGGCATGTGATTCTACACCACTTGATGGATTCCCTGGTGAACATCTTGGGTGTCGTGCATATACCACACGTGCGAATACACCAATACAGTTCAGTGGTTTTGAGAAATTATGTCGTGCTGAGGCCGTCGGTTGTACGCCATTGTACGATACTCAAAACTATACAGAAGAAGAGGGTGGAGAAAAACATATATTTAATGCGTTGTGTCGTAAGGGAAGTAATGGGGCAGCAAGTCAAGAAGTGTGTGGAACTACTGTCGACCTAGAATTCTATTCTTGTACACTTTCCAATGGTGCTGATTCGTGTTTTGTGGAAGGGCCGGTCACTATTCCTTCTAATGATTATGAAATTAGAGAAAGCGCTAACTTTGCTATTGTGGCTCAGGCGGCTTCGGTAAATACCGGCATTGATAATTTGTATGTCGTTACGTCTACCGTTGTGGTGGCCGAAGATTCTGATGTTATTTATCTCACACATACACGTGATTCTATTTGTGACCAAACAGGAGAATATCTTGGGTGTCAACGAGTGGCTCTTGAAGAACGTGTGTTACCGGACGAAAGTGAAGGTGCGTATGTGTTTAGTGAGAGATTTATTGTGAATAATCCACTTGATTATGAGCAGACACTTTGTGTAGAGGAGCAGGTTGGTTGTAACACATATACTTATGATGGAGGAAATGTCAGTTTTTTCAAAGATCCTAAACTAAGTGGTGCTGGGTTATGTAATTATGAAGAAGAAATAATGATTGACAATGTCGCGTTCAAGGGGTGGTTTATGGACGGTGTTGGTGTGTGTGAAGATGAAATTACTGATGAGCCAGATGGTATGCTCTGTAGAAACGCTGATGATTGTGGAGAAGGAAAAACATGTGCAGATGTTGGTAAGCAAGCGTGTTATCCAAATTATCTTACCACCGAAAATGAACGTGGTCTATGGTCCAATGCCTCTGTAAATTATGAAGGCTATGTTGGTGTGTGTGGTACACAGTATGGTGGATGTACTGAGCTTGTTGATCCGGCTGATACGTCAGGGTATGAAGAAGGTAAACCATATTATGTGATTTACGATGATAGACTTTTTTCAGCAGGAGATTGTGCAGGTCAGGCAAGTCAAAAAGAAGGATGTGTATTATTTGATAAAACTGAAAATCCAGACAAATATTTTAACTCTGTTGCAACGTATGAAGAGAGTGAAAAACAAAAGTATGCATCTGTTGATGTTATTCTCGAAGGAGATCGTGATACAAATGAATTGATAAAAGTACGTCGTGATAGAGAATGTAGTGAATGGCTTGAGTGTCGTAATGCAATACAAATAACAAATGAGGCAGGTATTCCTCAAGAGTTGTGTACAGAATTCAAGGCTTGTTCAGAGTTGGATGAAAAAGGGGATTGTGCGGTAGACGGATGGGTGTCAGACGCATGGGAAAACAGAGACCGTCTTACCTATGAAAAATATACAGATCGAGAGGTCGGTTGGAGTGATTTTGATTACTCTGGTTATTCACTTTTCAATAAGTACGCGGTGAGTAACTATGCATACCTCTTGCTCTTCGAAGACGAAGATGATGCTTTTGTGGCGTATGAGATGGACAATCGTTTCTTTGTAGGAGAAGATGTATCGCTAGGTTGTCAAGAAACCGTAGGTAATGATTTGGTAAAAGAAGATGGTGAATCATGTGGTTTTGATGTTGGTGGTAGATGTTATAAACAAAAATGTCTATATCCTATTGGTGGCGTATTTAATAATGAAGTGAGCACGAGCAAAGACGTGAATTTACGTGCAATGAAAAATAGATTGGACAAGGCAATCTGTAAGGCATATCCAGAAGAAAATAGTCCATTCCCTATATACATGGCAATTCAGGATCCGGGAAGTGATGAGGATAAGAGAATATGGTATGAAAGTGGCTCAACTGAACGGCAGGATGTATTTCGTCGAGATCATATTTATAAGAGAGAAGGGTTTGAAAGAGCACAGATCTGTCAGGAAGGTGAAAGTGGTGAAGATTGTTCGTGTGAATATATAAAGATCGAATATGATGAGGGAACAATAGATTATTGGTCACGAAAAGATAATCCTGAAAATGTGAAAGGTATTTGTGATACAGGAACACGAAAAGGTCATCCATGCGCCACTGATCTTGACTGTAAGACAGTTGATGATCCTGCAGCGAGTTGTAGTAAGATTGTTGAAAAAGGGACTTATTTTGGACAAAAAGGACTGTGTCTCGAATATGATTTGAGTCGACCACTCACTGGAGCTAGTAGTGGAGACGGTCTTTCGGGAACATATGCATGTTTGACGTGGTTACCAATTAAGATTTCTGCATCATCATTTGATCTATATAATGATGATATTAATGCTGGATACAATCCAGTGATTGATGCCAATCAGACTGGTGGAGAAGTATATTGTGCATTAGCAAGTAGAGGTGGTTATTATTATGACCAAGATAAGGTTGATTTTGATGCGTTATCAAATGATGGCGCCGGAGTATACCAAGAATATTTTGATGATGATGATACAGAAGAACTATATGCTAAGTGGAGCTCTGATTGTGAGCCTGATCCGAATTTAGATGATGATAGCCTTGATGAATGTTATATATATGATTCAGAATGTGTACCAGTTTTATTGGATGGAAATAATCTTTTATTAGAAGATGTTGATGGTGGTGTACAAAATTACGGACCTGCCGAATTGGAAAAGAGTCTTGTGTGGATCATCAATGAGAATGAATATGATTGTGACCTCTATCCGGAAGGAAATCGGGATCTTGAGTTGTACGCTACACAACCAGAGTATGGCGATAACTCGTTTGAGAGCGTCGCGGATGACTACGTTAATTCAGTGGTGGGTGGTCACGAGAGTAATGGGTTGTACAAGGCCATGCAAGCTTGGGCATGGAAAGAAATTGGTAGTAATGCTGTTGTGCTGAGAGTAGAAAACAGACACAGAGAAGATCATGGTGCGTTATACCGAACAGACAGTAATTACAAAGTTAACGACAAGAAGGTAAATTCAGTCTTTGGTCTCGCACCAAATCCAGAATTGAGAACTGAAGATGGAGGGACATTTATGCATCCTCCTCGTATATGGGATGATGAATCTCATTCTGGTTTGAAGTATTTTAATAGAAATCATGGTCATGAGATGGAGAAGTGGGGAAATGCAGATTATGCATCAACCGTAGCATATTCTCCTGGACCATATCTAACTGAAAAAGGTTAATCACAAACACATAATGGAACAGTATATCCTCTTAATCCACTATATGGGAATGGTGTGTATCGTGCAGAGGTTGAAGCATATATTCATGAAAAAGATTTACAAAAAGTATACTTTGTACCAACCGGTTATCCAAAAGGTGCTCAAGGGTTTAACCCTTCGCTATTGGCCAAGGACTTTTATATAGATTTCAATAGATTAAATATTTATAATGAAGTCAATAGTCAGGAACGGAAAAGTTTTGGGTTTAGTGAGCATATGAATAGTGTTGACACTGACAATAAGTTTAGTGATGGAGGAACTGATGATGATGCAGAGCGCTTCATGTATGTTTTGGATTCATCAGAGGAAGCTTTTCATACATGGGATCACAATACCTATGATGACAAAAGATCAGAAGATTCACAGCAGGTCATGAGTCAGGAATTTTTAGACGTGAAAGATGACGAACGCAATCAGATAGCGCGTAGGTACGTGGTACTTTTTGCTTCTCGAGCCGATGCGGTCAACCCAGATTATGATCAACCAGAAGATGACACGCGCTATTATGTAGACGGTGTTAAAAATTTTATAAATAATAATAGTGAACCAAATGCAACACTAGAATTTTTGAATGCCTCTCAAGACCCTTTTAATGATGCTACTGCATGTGAAGATGATAATGGAGATAATATGCTTGCTATTGGTATGGACTTCAATAAGTATGGTGAATTCCTTGGGTATGTTTCCCGATTTTGTCATACTGATGGAGGTGACAATGGTATTCTCTTTACAGTTGTTGCAGAACTTAATAATGAATGTACAGAATTTGCTCAGGTATATAATACGGATGCAAATTCCAAGGAAACCTCCAATAAGGCTTGGACAGACAGGGTGATTGCATCAAATGACTCATTGTTCTTTAATGATACTCACAAGAATTTGAACATGAATCAAGGTATGAAGCCGTTTGGGTCGTTAGCGTTTGAAGATGCGTCAAGTGCAGATTTCAGAAATCTTAACAATAGCGCCAGTTTAGAAGATAGGATGAAATTTAGATCACATAGTTTTTCAAACAAAGATTTTGATGGTGTTCCATTTTCATGTGCGGGAACATTATTTTCAGGAGCAACATCTGACTACGAAGGACAGATTATATACCAACTGCCAGATAATTCACCGATATTTAACGGAGAGTGGTGTGATCCAACGCTTGATACATCAGATGATGAACAGTTTAACCTTGATTATTCATCAGACCTTATAAGTGGTAATGCACAAAGTAATTCCAAAGGATTGACAGATGCATCTTTGAGTCAAGGTTACGATGCATTACACTCATTATTCATCAGTTATTACGTAAAGAAATTTACTGGTTTTGACGATGAACTTAGGCCAGAGTTTTCTACATTTGATTATGATGACCCAGGTGTTGGGTTAGAAGATTGGAGTAATGACACGAATTTTATCTCAGGAACTCGTCCACCACAAATATTTTCTATCAATCCATTTACTTGTAGTCAGATTGGTGAACCGTGTGAAGTAGGGGAAGTGGATAATATTACTGTAAACATGCGTAACTTCACGATGAATGATTATGATGGAGATGGATTCACAGGGTACGAAGACATGAATAAGGATGGCAACATAGACTCTATGATTGGAAATGGAAGTTATTCTGCGATTGTGAGTTTCTATGCATTTGCAGATGACAATCGCATGCCAATCCGTCGTGTCATGGTGGACTGGGGTGACAATACCGACCCAACAGGTCACAACAAGAAAGGTATGGCCCAAAATAGAAAACCATATTGTGAAGCTGCTATTGCCACAGAAGATGCAGATAATCGAGTGAATAGATGTAGTAAAAATGATACATGGACAGGAGATGAGGATAACATTAATGATAATACTGATACACAGCTCACCTGTATGACAGACGAGGAGTGTGAACGGGCGTTTGGTGATGAGTATGGATGTGTGGATGTAGATGAGAGAGATCGTTTTGGAGATCTTGGTAGAGCATGTCGTGATGAATACTTCACCTATGGTGCACACACATATTATTGTACTATTGCTGATACACTTAATTCTGACAATAGATACGTAAAGACAGTTAGTTATATCCAATCTCTCATGGTGGATGAAGAGAGTGAACAAAGATGGGGTGAGGTATACAAACGTTTACTCGAGCGCGTCAAACCAGACGGTAGTCGTATGACACCTGATGATAAGATTTGTTTCTTCCAACCACGTGTTCAGGTACTTGATAACTGGGGTTGGTGTAATGGAGGGTGTTCAGGAGGGTATGGTTGTTATGATAATGAAATCCATACTAAAGTGTGTACTGATTATGATTTACCGGCTGGAATAATTGGAAATCCATGGACTTCCTACAAAGGTGCTATAGTTGTCACCCCTTCAGAATAAGATAAAACTAAATAAATAAAAAACTACCTTTTAGGTAGTTTTTTAAATTCCTATAAATATAAATAATTATATATATAGGGATTCTCTCGCGGGCGCGCATTGCGATCGATTCCCCCTCTGGTCTGAGCCTGAGGAAAGTGCGTGTTCAGCGTCAGCGCTGAACGAGGACGGTCATCCCGACAGCGTCACCCCAGATGGAGACGGTTCCGTCATCCATGAGCATGAAACAGACGGAGTTGCTCTCTGGTGTAGGGCCACACGCCATCACGTCGCTGTTCTCGAAGAGGGCCTTGGTGACACTGACGATCGTGTCGGTGATGGAGGGTTGATCACCCGTGTCAGAGACGCACGTCCCGTTGTCGTTCAGCGTGAACTCAGGGAGGTCGAACTTCCAGTTGTAGCCATCGACGTCGACAGCGTACGATCCGGAGAAGCTCTCCGTGTACAGGCTGCAGTCCGTGAGGACCGGAGGTTCGATGACCTCGGGGTCTTCCTCGACGGTGTCGTCGGTCGTACAGCCAGGGCTGTCGAGCTTCCCTTCGCAGGGATCGGTCTCGGTGTCGGGCTCGGGCTCGACCACGTCGCCTCCAGGCTCCATGGCGTCACTGCCGGGCTCGACCACGTCGGTCTCGGTGTACTGGGATTCGTTCCCAGCGCCGTCACCAGCATCGCAGCCGGTGAAGAATACCAGGAATGCCGCCGCGGTGGCGGCGAGGATCGTGAAACGCTTCATAGCGTCCTCCTTGTGCCGCGCCGCGTAAAGCGGCGGAATCGGGTTACGAAGTTGCACGCGCCTATTAAATAGAGTAGGGATAGTCTACTTAACTAGCGCGTACAAGACTTCATTTTGCGCACCCGCGAGTATTTTATCTCAGCCTCCTATTCTAGCTAACAATAGCAGACTTAAGATGTTGGAAAGAGCGATGTTTGTGTTTGAGAGTAAGCGTAGTTACTCAATGTAATTAAATCATATTTTTGGGCTTTTGTCAAGGTCAAGACCCTTGGGGTGGATAGGGTGTGGATAATTTTTAAATAAGGAGAAAGAAGAAAGGATAAAGAAAAAAGATTTTTTTTGGCTAATTTTAGCATAGTTTTTGTTTTTTGATCATATTTTAGAAATAATTGGTTGCGTGAATAAACGATGTGTATTATAATTATTATGTACCGCAACAGACATGAATGTTGTGGGGTGACTGTCACGTGTCCGTGAAAACGGATTTACGTGATAAACATTTTGTGTCCTTCGGTGTGGAGGATTTTTTTATTCATAAATAGTGATATATGGAACCAAAACATAATTTATTCATTTTTGTAGGAATTTTATTCCTTATCCTGATTGGGTATATAGGATATGGTTTGTATACAAATTCGACGACAGTTCCTGCTGAGAAAGATTTAGTACAAGCGGACTTGCCTGATGGGGTGGAAATTGTTGAGAGAGATGGAGCGAGGTTTTTGAGGGATGAGGGTCGTGGATTTGAGATTGAGACCATGAGTCTAGATGTAAAAGACAGAGGAAGATTTTTGTCTTTTTCAGAGGATCATAGTTCAATTGTTCCTTCCGGTTTTTCTGTTGCTGCTTTAGAAAACGATGACGAGCTTTCACTAGAATCTTGGTTGGAAAAATATGATGAAGAAGTTGGTTTGTTGTTTTTTGAGACCAGAGAAAAATTTGAACTGGGGAATGTCTCTGGTTATAAGATCAAAAGTGAAGGTGACCCAGATCACTATGTTTACTATATAAATGGAGGAGATAAGGTATACCTTTTTTCTACTCCTTATCCAGAAGATTATGAGGGTGTGGTTAGTACATTTAAATTACTAAACACTGACTATGCCTCACCAAACCAACTTTCCGACTAAGATATCAATATTTTTATTTTTTTCTTTGTGGATAGTGGGGCATGTTTATACCGAAGTAACACCAAAGTTTTTAGCAATTCCTTTCAAGAGTGATACAAATTTGTTGCAAGGGTGGTATTATGATCACGGTAAAGTTCATAATGGTGTGGATTATAGTTGCGAATTAGGAGATCCTATATATGCTGCGGCAGACGGGATCGCGATGAGTTGTAGTCGAAAACCAAATTCAACATATGCTTTTGGAAAGTTTGTTTTTATAAAACATGACAATGGGTATGCTACGCTCTATGCTCATTTAAATGAAACTTCTGAGAAAATTAAATTTTACATCGAAGACGAGAGAACCAACACTAGATATGACGAATGGACAGTAATTAAAAAAGGAGACTACATTGGCGAATGTGGGATGACAGGTACTACAAATTCTCATTTACATTTTGAGGTTACGAAGGGTAAATACGCTGTAGATAAACTCGACGCCTATGATCTTTATAAGAAAGCAATATTCTATCCAGGTAATTCCAAGTATTCAAAATTAGGCGATAATTATTTGTGGGAAAGCGATCCTCCGGAGATTTTGAAAATAGATGATCCTGTGCCAGAGTCCATAGATCAGATCGTACTAGAAGAAAAATCTTGGTGGCAAAAGACAAAAGATTTTTTTGGAAATTTGTTCGGTAGAGAAGATACTAAACAAGATGTGGAAGGGGAGAAGATCGGAGAAGAGAAAGATCAATTAGTGTACGGTGCAAAGATTATAAATGGAAATCAGCGTGTGCATGCTATACCTGGTGAAGAGATTGAAATTAAAATCGATGTAGAAAACAACGGGTCGGTGGGCTGGTATCAAGAAGGTGTTTCATTAAATATTGCTGAGCCGGTAGAACACAATAAACAATTTAAACACAATTCATGGTTGACGGGTTTGCGTCCGACGCTACTCGATCAGTCGTATGTGGGGAACGATGAAAAAGGCACGTTCTCTTTTTTTATTACTATTCCAGATGATGTTGGAGAATATGCTTTTCAGGCACTTGTTGTGAAAACGGGGAGTTGGGATCAGATTGGTGGCGAAATAATTACCGTAGATATTGTTGTTGATGGTAGTATGCCTGATGATATTATTTTAGACGAGGAAGAAAATGAAGTAGAGAATAGCAAAGACGATGAGGGTTTCGTGGATAAAATAAAAGAGGGTATAGAAGAGGTCAAAGAAGCGACACACAAAATCGTAGATAATGTAGTAGATACAGTGGTGGATGTGGTGAAGGTCGTTCCTACATATTTTGGCGGTGAAGGTGGTTCAAATGCCGCGCCTGTTGTTGAAGAGCCTAATATCGAAGAAATGGTGGCCGATATTATTTCTCCTACAGAACCAATTCTTAATATTGTTGTTTCAACATCTACCACTTCGTCACTGTATATGTCATGGCAAAGTACTGACGATGAGTCAGAGATTATATATTATGATGTCGAGTATAAGATTGGAGAAGGTGAGTGGTCACACATTTTGGACCACGTTACAACAACACGATATGTACATGACGTAATAGACCAAGGGAGCCACGCTGTTCGCGTGCGCGCTTTTGATGAGGTAGGAAATGTTTCAGAATGGGGAGTGAGTGAAATTAATATTTTAACTGATTTATCAAGAGATGTAGTGATAAACGAAGTGGCATGGATGGGAATTTCTGGAGATGAGGGGTGTGATTACGATGAGTGGGTGGAATTATACAATCCGGGAGATGTTGATATATCTTTAGATGGATGGTCATTTGAAATTTCTTATGAGGATTATGGCTACACTGTAGCGCTTGATGGTATTATTGAAGCGGGTGATTATTATGTGATTGGAAAATATGAAGATGTAATTCTCGATAGATTATCAGAAAGTGTGTTTGTCGAAGGTGCTGACCTCGAAGACCATGGTGCAAAACTTACATTATGGGATGATGAGTCGAATAAAATAGACGAGACAGATCAGAGGAGTGGCTGGTTTGCTGGTTCAGTGGAAGAAAAATATAGAACAATGGAGCGTATTGGTGCTGAAATGCCTGGTAATAATTTGGCAAGCTGGAAGACAAATGAATCGATTCGTCATGATGTGGAAAGTTACTGCGGTCAAGTGTATGGAAGTCCGGGGCAAGATAACGATCACTATTGGTACCTATCTAATATGGTAGATAATTACGTGTTTAATGCGAGTAGTACTTTCGTGTTATCTCGTGAGCATAGTCCGTATGTGTTTGGACGTGATACGTATGTACCTGAAAATTATATTGTAGATATTGAACCAGGAGTGACACTGCTTGGTTTGGATGAGAATTCTTCCTTTATTATAGACGGTGTGTTACGTGGGCATGGAGAAGAAGGTGATCATATTATTTTTACTTCTATTGATGAAGAGACAGGAGAGAATTATTGGCAAAATATAATTATCAAAAACTCCGGCGTCTTTGAAAGTTCTTTTGTGGATTTTTTCTATGGTGGAAATACACACAGGTATGATTCGTGTGAAACGTGTAGTGCAAGTCAGGTTGTTAGAAATGAAGGTGGTCGAGTTAATTTGAGCAGTAGTTCGTTTGCACATATGTTTATGGATAATGAAATTAAGAAGAATGATACATATATGTGGAGTTCAGGTGGAGAAGTGATATTGCTTAATAATAATTTTACACATGGCTATCGTGGTCTAGTGGTAGAGTCGGACACACAGGTTAATGCTTCTGGATTAATGTTTTCACATTTTGTATCGAGTTCTTACCCTGTTGAGTTGGGAGATCTTTTACCTGACACGTGGAAAGACAATGTTTTCGTAAGTAACACATATAACATGACGCGCGTTTCCATGACTGAACTTGATGAAGATTATATAATTGAACGTGGTTCTCATTTCTTGTTTACTAATCTAGACATAACTGTTTCTACTACACTTACGGTGAACTCTGGGGCACAAGTTTATCTGGATTCGTATGGTATGCTCAATGTGTATGGTAATCTGCATGTAGATGGTACGTCGGATAGTCCTGTGCATATTACATCTCCGGGTAGTTTTGGTGGAATATATTTTGAAAACGCTACAGGAAATTTATCACATGTGCATGTTTCTCGTGGTGGATCTTTTCGGAATAGAAGTGCATTTCCTATGCAGTCTATGTCGAGCGCTATGGTTTGGAGTAGAAATTCCAACATATCTTTTGATTCATGTTCCTTAAAAGAAAGTAGAAGACCAGGTGACACAATTCGAATTGAGGGTGGAGAAACTGTATTGAAAGATTGCGTTTTGGGCTGGGAGAATCCTTACGACAAAGTGTATCTTACCTGGGAGGACAATGGTATTTGGACAAAATACAGCACACTTCATCTGAATAATGTGACGTTTAAGCATATGAATTATGCGGTGCAGATGTATAAGGATTATGAGTTTTCTTATGAAAATATGGATCAATCGAATTTTGAAAACATGTTTTACTCTCTCAATGCCAAGAGGTGGTTCCCAAGCAACTTGTTTTCATCTCTCTAATAAAACTCGTTTTCTACACAAAAAGCGCCTTATAAAGCGCTTTTTTGTTAATAAACGGATTTGAATCCAAGTTATTGATTTATTCTGCCATTTTGATACAATACATGTGTTATTTTAGCGAATTTTTTAAACATTATTTTTTAATATAGAGGTAGATAACTTCGAGATATTCCTCTTTAGGAAAGATTCCTCGTCGTTTCACTCCTCGGAATGACAGCACTATGTCTTATAGAACACACAATTGTACAGAATTAACAAAAAAACATGTAGGCAAGGAAGTTACGCTTTCTGGCTGGGTGCATAAACGTCGAGATCTCGGTGGTCTTGTTTTTGTAGATTTGCGAGATAGATATGGAATGACCCAAGTGGTGTTCAATCCAGACATGGTCAAGGATTTTAAAATTGCAGAGAAATTGAAATACGAATTTGTTATTAAAGTAGTAGGGAAAGTGGAAGCTAGGCAGAAAGAAAATATTAATAAGGATTTGGCAACTGGTGAGATTGAGCTTATGGCTAGCGAAATCGAAGTCTTGAGTGAGGCAAAAGCAATGCCGTTTGAAATTTTTGAAACAAATAAAGGGGATGAAGATGAAGATTTGCGTTTGAAATATCGTTATTTGGAATTACGCCGTGAAAAATTAAAAAACAATATTTTGTTTCGCGCACGGGTAGAAAAATATATTCGTGAGTATATGGATTCACGAGATTATGTGCACATCGCTACGCCTATTTTGACAGTGAGCTCTCCAGAAGGTGCGCGAGATTTTCTTGTACCAAGTCGTGTGCATCCAGGAAAATTTTATGCACTTCCACAAGCACCGCAACAATACAAACAGTTGCTTATGGTTGCAGGGTTTGATAAGTATTATCAGATAGCCGCGTGTATGCGTGATGAGGATGCTCGAGCAGACAGAAGTCCAGGAGAATTTTATCAGCTTGATGTGGAGACTAGTTTCAAAACACCAGAAGAGTTTTTCCAGGAAATGGAGCCGCTGTTTATTGAGCTTACAGAAAAAGTTGCAGGCAAAAAAGTAATGTCAAAACCTTTTCCACGCATTCCATTCAAATCTGCGATGGAAGAGTATGGAAGTGATCGACCTGATTTGCGCTACGACTTGAAAATGATTGATGTGTCAGAGTGGGCGAGCGGTACTGAGTTTAATGTTTTCAAAGAAGCAGAGCATGTTCGTGTGCTCGTCGTACCAAATGGAGACAAGTTTACACGCAAAGAAATTGATAATGAATTTACTGACAAAGCAAAACGTGCGGGTGCAAAAGGACTTGCATGGATGAAACATACAGAGGGAAAGTTTGAAGGTGGTGTAAGTAAGTTTTTTGATGCAGGAAAATTGGAAGCACTTACAAAGCTTGTTGATGTAAAAGAAAATGCTATTTTATTTTTCTCAGCAGACAAATGGGAAGGGTCGTGTAAGGCGCTTGGTCCCGTTCGTGAACTTGCTGCAGAAAAACTCGAGCTTATTGATGAGAATTTGATTGCATGGGCATGGGTAGTGGATTTTCCTATGTATGAATGGGACGAGGAAAGAGAAAAAGTTGACTTTGGTCATAATCCATTTTCTATGCCACAAGGTGGTATGGATGATCTCTTAAACAAAGATCCTCTTGATATTTTGGCACATCAATATGACATTATTGCAAATGGTTTGGAATTATCTTCAGGGGCTGTTCGAAACAAAGATCCAAAAATTATGTACAAAGCTTTTGAGATTGCAGGATATACCAAGGAACAAGTTGATGAAGAGTTTGGGCACATGATTGATGCGTTTGAGTACGGTGCACCTCCTCATTGTGGTTTTGCTCCTGGTATTGAACGACTCGTTATGCTTCTCCTTGGCGAACCAAATATTCGACGTGTTGTACCATTCCCAAAGAATCAAAAAGCAGAAGAGCCAATGATGGGAAGTCCTGCCGAGGCTTCAGATGATCAATTAAAAGAACTTAGTTTGAAGATAGTTCAGGACAAAAAATAGTAACTTCCAACTCGTATGCGGTTGAGTTCTCTCCAACAATACATCTTACTCAAGATGTCAGAAAAGGGAACACGAATGGACCGAAAGATCTTTCGTCGTTTTTATGAAACACGAGATCGAAAACCTAATAAGAAATACCAAGAACATATTATCACTCAAAGTCTTGAGCGTCTGATTGACCGAGGACTCATAACGGGTTTTGGTAAGCGTACACCACAGAAATGGTTTCTTACTCATGTTGATCTCACGGGAAAGGGTATAAAAGCCATACAAGAAATATATCATCGTCGGCAAAAGACATTGCCTTTTACATAATCTATGGTTTTTAGTTCACTTCTATTTTTGTTTGCATTTTTACCGGTTTTTTTGACAGTGTATTATATTACACCGGTACGATGGAGAAATATTACTGCCCTTGCGGGAAGTTATTTTTTTTATGCCTGGGGTGCTCCTCAGTTTGTTTTTATTTTACTTGCATCAAGTATTATTGATTACATCCTGAGTCGGTTTATATATAGAACAGAAAAAAAGAAAATCCCGCTCGCCATCTCACTTGTTTTAAATATTTGTTTACTGGGTGTTTTTAAATATGCCAATTTTTTTGTTGGTGAATTTAACAATATCTTAAACACGTTTGGTTTTGATGGTGCGCATTGGACATACATTGCTCTGCCAATTGGTATTTCATTTTTCACATTTCAAAAAATTAGTTACATGGTAGATGTGTATCGCGGCACAACGAAACCGGCACGAAATGTATTTGACTTTCTCCTCTATGTCGCGCTTTTCCCACAACTTATCGCAGGGCCGATTGTCCGCTATCACGATATTGCAGCACAATTAAAAAAACGTAAGCATTCCCTCGAAAAAGTTTTTGAAGGTGTGTACAGATTTTGTATAGGTCTTGGTAAGAAGGTGTTGATTGCAAATGTGGTAGGGGAAGTGGCTGACAATATTTTTGCTTTGGGAAATCCTGACATGACCATCTCATTTGCGTGGGTGGGAATCGTTGCATATGCACTTCAGATTTATTTTGATTTTGCAGGATATTCTGATATGGCGATTGGTCTTGGTAAAATGATGGGATTTGATTTTCTCGAGAATTTCAATTGCCCGTATGTTTCCCAGAGTATCACCGAGTTTTGGAGACGGTGGCACATATCACTTTCTCGATTTATGCGTGAATATCTCTATATTCCACTTGGAGGAAACCGTGTTTCCAAAAATCGTACATATGTAAATGCATGGATTATATTTCTCATCTCTGGTCTTTGGCACGGAGCTGCGTGGACGTTTGTTGTTTGGGGCGTATACCATGGATTGTTCATTAGTTTAGATAAAATGTTTTGGAGTAAACTTTCAAAGAAGATTCCAAAAATAATAAATATCTTGGTTACATTTTTCTTTATACTTATTGGTTGGGTGTTTTTTCGATCAGAAACGTTTGTGCAAGCTGGATATTACTTACAATCAATGTTTGGTTTTGTTTCCGACGCCACGGATGTATTGTGGGTCGATGTGATTGGAAATAGGGGGTGGATGGTTTTTATTCTAGGTCTTTTGTTTAGTTTTATTCCTGGATTTGCTATTTATGACAGAATTGTCGAAAAACTAAAATCTCGCGATCAAAGTCTTATGCGTATTTTACTAAAAGCAAGTATTGCGGGGATTATCCTTGCATTATCAATATTGTCATTGGCGAATGCAAGTTTTAATCCGTTTATCTATTTTAGATTCTAATTGTGTATGAAGAAATTATTATTTTTCATCACCATTATACTATTCCTCAGCGTACTGTGGATTCCATTGGCACAGATGAGATTTGAATTATTGCCAAAAAAAGATTTGGTTGGAGTGGTTACGACATCCGAACTTTTGGAATTGAATAAAGACTCGTGGGTTGAGGGATTTTTCCAAGATAGTCTCACCAGTTGGTTCCAAGATAATTTTGGATTACGTACGTATTTAGTTAAGACCGAAAATCAAATTAATTGGCAAGTATTTAATGAACTCTCATCAAAGACTAATACACGTCTTGTACGCGGATTAGATAATTATTTATATGAATACGCCTACATTGATGAGTATAGTCGTCGACCCCAAAAAGATGTACAGAGTTTAGAGCGAGAAGTACAGATGATAAAGCTTCTGCAAGATGAATTAAAAAAACGTGGTATAGAATTTTTATTTGTTATTAGTCCAAGTAAGGCAAGTGTGTATCCAGAGTTTATTCCACAACAGTATATTTTTCAGGACAGGCAGATATGGTCACGAAGTTATGATATAGTAAAGACATATCTCGATGAGTATGAAGTGAATTATGTCGATGGACATACCCTTTTGAAAGGTATCAAAAAAGAAGGTAATTACGAGATATTTACCAAAGGTGGTATTCATTGGAACTATTATGGTGCGTGTAAGGTCTCAGAGCGTATTGTAGAGCATTTAGAGAGTCTTTTTCGTAGAAGTATGAACCATGTGGTCTGTGATCCTCCTATCGTTGATACAGACGCATACGGCATAGACAAAGATTTGGTAGAACTCATTAATATTTGGACTGATGAAGAAGTCTCTGGTCCAACTCCTCATCCAAAACTTGATACCGAGGAACCACATAATACATTTATACCAAACATATTATTTGTGGGTGATAGTTTCTCACACCCTCTGCTCCAGGTGATGGACAATCGAGTGTATAATTATCGTGAGCTTTTATATTATTTCAAGCGACGTATCACATTTGATAATGGTGTATATAGTGAATCAACAGAGGATGTTTTGAATTGGGAGAAAAATATTGGTGGAAAAGATGTTATTATTATTGAGAATAATGAATCATATATGCACGATATTGGATTTGGGTTTATCGAATACGCTCTTACTGTTTTAGAATCAGGGGCCTATGACTAAACAAAGAAAACAAGAATTATTTATTTTTCTTCTGTTGCTCGGGGTAACATTTCTTTTGTGGTTGCCGACACTATCATTTGGTTTTTTTAGTGATGATTATCATTTTTTGTATATTACATCTCAGCAGACGAGTGTGTGGAAGTATTTTTTGACGAATAATGTTGGTGAGTTGTCTGGAGGATCGTATGGTCCGGTATTAAATGTTATTTTTACACTACAATACATGCTGTTTGAAGCTGAAGCGTTTTGGTATCACGTAGTATCTTTGCTTGCATATACAGGAATTGCATACACACTCTATACGTTGGTAAAGAAAATAACTCGCAAAAATACGCTTGGATTCGTCAGTGGATTTTTATTCTTACTTCTCCAGAACCATGTCGAAGCAATCTCATGGGTTGCGGTTCAGCCTCATGTGTTTGCTAGCCTTTTCTTTGTTTTGGGGCTGTACTTGTATTATCAATTTACTTCTACAAAGAACGTATGGAGATATATTGTTAGTTTATTATTTTTTTCATTATCTATTTTTACCAAGGAAACAGCAATTATGTTTCCGTGCGTCTTAATTCTAGTCGAGTTATTTTTTGGAGATCGCGGTAGATTTGCACCTACAGTATGGCGTATTGTTAAACGCATGATTCCTGTTAGTCTTGTATTTGGATTATTTTTGTCTTTGCGATATTCGATCGTAGGATATGTGGCGGGTTATTATGCACAGGAAAGTCTTGGTTTCTCACTTATTCCAAAGATAAAGATGTTTGTCGAGCTGACCGTAAGTATGTTTGTTTCGTCACCGTATCGTCAGATAGTGTCAGGCTGGTTTTTTGAACACAAGACTCTCCTTGTCTTGGTCATTGTGGGCGTATTTATTCTCACACATTATGCTCACAAAAATTATAGAAAAGTATTGTGGTTTTTGCTCTCTAGCTATGTTGTCATCAGTATTCCTTTTCTGAGTCTTGTGTTTAATCCATCTCATGATGGGGGAGAGCGGTATGCCTTCTTACTTTCTTTTTTTGGTATTTCTTATGTAGCCACACTTATTTATGCGCTTACAAAAGATAGAAAAGCAGGTAATATCATATTTTTATTTTGTATTACTATATTTGCATTTAGTTCTTTGTCCATGCTCAACCCAAAGCTCAATTACTGGCGTGTAAGTGCACAAACACAAAATAATATATTTGAGGACATTCGTGCATATGATTATGAAAATACAGAGTTTGCTGATTATATATTATTTGTGGGATTACCAGACAATATCAGTGGCGCAGAACTCATGCGTAATGCTGTCAAAGAAGCAATTTATTTTGAGACTGATTTTGGATTTATTTCTGGCGAGAGAATACCTGTATACACGGAATTTGATACGGTGGAGCTAGGTCAAAAATCTATTGATATAGAAAAAAGTGATGATCAATACACATACCATATTACTCCCTTGAAAGCAGGGGAAAGGGCGTTTACTGGGTTTAAGGAATACTCATTTAATCTTGGTGTAGTTACATTAGATAATTTCATATACGAAGGTCATTCTGGTGACCGTATTACTATTGTTTTTGAAGGTGATAAGCTCGAAGAGTTTCAAGGCATGGGGTATGTGCCAGTAATTGCGTATTTTGATGGCAAAAACATGCAGTTTGTCCCTGTAAATGAATAATTATTTGTGATATACTAGGGTTCCATTTATATGAAAAAAATGACACTTATTATCCCTATTTTTAATGGGGCACAGTATATATCAAGTACCTGTAAGGAGCTTAGTGATTTTTGTACAAATGAAAATGATATAGATCACGTCATTTTTGTAAATGATGGAAGTACTGACAGAACAAAAGAGATGTTGGAAAATATAAAAAAAGAGTATTCTTTTTCTCACCGTGTTCTTAGTTATAAGGAAAACAAAGGTAAGGGATATGCGATCAAACACGCGCTGGATCATACAAAAACAGATTATGTCGGTTTTACAGATGTTGAATTACCATATGGGTTGGAAAAAATAAAAGAAGGTGTTCTGCGTTTGGATACTTGTGATATGGTTGTGGGGAGTCGTGAGTCAGGTGTCCAATATTCAACATATCGTAGTTTTATGAAAAAGTTGTTTCGTCTATTACTCCCTCGACAGATTCGTACGATCCGTGATACGCAGTGTGGATTTAAATTGTTTAAAAAAGACAGTGCTCATGTACTTTTTTCCAAACTCAAGACCTATAGATGGGTGTTTGATATAGAACTTTTTCTCATCGCACAAAAAGAGAACTACACGGTTCAAGAACTGCCGCTAATGATAAAAAAGGAGTGTCTCACACCAAAAGGCGGTGTTTCATTTTTGCGAGATGGATTGCATATCTTTTTAGATTTGATCCGTGTAAGAAAATGTTATAAATTATGAACAATATCCGTGTTCAATTCAAAGAATTTGATGGACCACTCGATTTGCTCCTGTCTTTGGTTGATGAGAAAAAAATGGAGATAACCGAGGTGTCGATTTCTTCGGTCACAGAGCCTTTTTTAGGATATTTAGACACACTTGAAGAAAAAGATGCGCAGGAGTTGGCTGATTTTCTGGTGGTTGCGGCCAAATTGCTTTTGATGAAATCTCGCACATTGTTGCCTCAGTTTGCACCAGAAGAGGATGATGGAATTAGCCTTGAAGATCAGTTGCGTTTGTATCGTCGTTTTGTTGACGTGAGTAAAAAAGTTAATACCCTGTGGCTTGATGACAGCAAAAAATCATATGGACGTGTAGAGCCACCAGTACGTTCAGATGAGGTCATAAAACCAGAGAACATGTCACAAGACACAATGCATGCATCCATGGTACAATTGGTGAAACGTTTGGCGCCACCAAAGCCATTGCCTGAGACACAGATTGACAAGACTGTTTCGATGAAAGAAAAAATAGATACCCTGCATAAACTTTTGAAAAAAGGAAAAGAAGTGAGTTTTCAGACACTGTTATCAGATGCAAGTACAAAGACAGAGGTGATCGTGAGTTTTTTGGCAATTCTTGAGTTGGTAAAACAAAAAGATATTTATTTACAACAGGACAATCATTTTTCAGATATTGTTATAGCTTCAACATAACTATATGGATATTACATCAGTACTCGAATCAGTTTTATTTGTTGCATCAAAACCACTGGCAATTAAGAAGATTGCCAAAGCTTTGCGTGCCGATATTTCAAAGATAGAGGAGTCATTATTGTCTCTTGAACAAAAATATACTGATACTGCCGGTATTCATATTGTGCGTGTAGGTGATACCGTCCAGATGATTACTAATCCAGAAAACACAGAAGCTGTTGAGGCATTTGTAAAAAATGAAATTCAAGGTGAACTTACCAAAGCACAGTTGGAGACGTTGACAGTCGTGGCCTATAGAGGTCCTATCACACGACCAGAAATAGAAGAAATACGTGGGGTTAATTGCGCAGTTATTTTGAGGAACCTCATGATTCGTGGTTTGGTAACAGAGCATGATAACAAGGAGCGCGTTTTGCCTGTATATGAACTCTCTATCGATGCTTTGCGTCATCTGGGGGTTTCTAGTATTTCCGACCTTCCTGATTATAAGAGTTTTCAAAACCATGAACATTTAAATCAAGAAACAGAAGAACAAAATGATTAATTTAATCGAAGGGAAAACCCCATCAAATTTTTCAAATAAATGGCGTAATACATTAGCCGTTTTTTTATTATTTATAGCAGCCGGCGGTTGGTTCTTGTATGATGTTCAGGGAGACGGGTTTCAATTTTCTGGATATATATTAGGAGAAAAGTTACACAATCTCATGATAGAGGAATCCTCAGATACCGTAGGGGGAGATATTGTGTTTGAACATGAACCAATTATTATCCCGGTGTTACATCCATCATCGACCGCATTTGATTTTACCGAGCTTGGTGCTGATTGTGTGTTGGTAAAAGACAAAGAGACCGGCACGGTGCTTCTCAACAAAAATGAATATAATACACATCCAATAGCTAGTATTACAAAACTCATGACTGCGCTGACATTGCTTGAGTATGAGATTGATTGGAATACGACAACAACGGTAATTGGTCCTGACAGCTATGGTACACATATGTATGCAGGAGATGTATATACGTTTGAAGAATTGTGGAATTCTATGCTTATCGCGTCTTCCAACAAAGCCGCGCTTTCACTGGTAGAGTCGATCAATGGAACAGAAGAGGAGTTTGTAGTACGTATGAATGAGCGTGCAGGGGAGCTTGGTCTTACAGATACCTTTTTTACTGATGTTACAGGTATAGAAGAAACAAATGTGTCTACTGCTTCAGACGTATTAATCTTACTGGCAGAAGCATTACGTTATCCAGAGATCCAAGAAACAGTTCTCAAAAAAGAATACAATTTGTACTCACAACAGCGTGACAAAGGTCATCATATGTGGAATACTGATTGGCTTATTTTGGATGATCCAAATCCGTGGATTTATCATTCATTTGATATCATCATCGGTGGTAAGACAGGACACATTACGGTAGCTGGTTTTAATTTTACTGTAGAGGTAGAAAAAGATGGTCATATACTCGATATTGTGATCTTGGGAGCAAATAACAATGAGGCTCGTTTCACTGAGGCTAGAGATGTTGGTGAATGGGTCTTTGATAATTACGAGTGGAAATCTATTTAGAAATCATGAACAAAAAACACATAAAATTTATAGTAAAGATGATCGCGGTGCTAGCAGTGTTTGCGGGGATTGTGTATGTCAATCGGTTGGCGGTAGGGAGTGAGACCCTCACTCAGTTTATGGTCAAGTTTGGTTACAGCGGTATTTTCTTGGTTTCGGCTGCGAGTGGTTTTAACATCCTGGTTCCTATTCCTGTGATTGGTTTTTTCCCGTTATTTATAGAGTCTGGTTTTGCGGCTCCGATACGGATTGCGATTATATCAGTGGGTATGGTTGTAGGTGATGTGTTTGGGTATGTGATTGGAAATGTAGGTAAGGGGATTGTGGAAGAGAGAAAAAAACAGGGGAAAATAGTTTCACGTTTGGTGGAGATGCGAGACAAACATAAGATCATTCCACTGATAATACTTTTTATATATGCATCGGTCGTTCCTTTGCCAAATGAACTCATTGTGATTCCGATGGCGTTCATTGGGTATCGTTTGAGATATATGGTCGTCGCATTATTTTTTGGTAATATTATATTCAATATACTCGCTGCGTTTGGTTTCTTAAGTATTAACAGTATTTTTTAAATATGCTTGGTATTCATCCAGAAATTTGGTTTCAAGGGTTTCCTGCAGAGTGGGCGGTTTTTTTCTTATCCATGATTCCAATTACCGAGCTTCGTGCGGCTATTCCTATTGGTCTTGGTGTGTATGGATTGCCTGTTGTGCACACATGGTTTATGGCGGTGATGGGAAACATGGTTCCGACAATTTTTGTTTTGTTATTATTACCTCATTTACATGACTGGATTCTAAAACAAAAAATTCTGGGTAAAATTTTGAGTAAAAAACTGAAGGATGCAGAAAAATATTTTTCTGGAAAATACGCCAAGTATGGTTCCGTCGCGCTTATTTTGTTTGTCGGGATTCCATTACCATTTACCGGGGCTTGGACAGGTAGTCTTGCTGCATTTATTTTCAACATCCCGTTTAAAAAATCATGGTGGCTTATCTTGATCGGTGTGTGTCTTGCTGCGACAATTGTGACATTACTTTCATTGTTTGCAGGAGGAACATTCAAGTGGTTGTTTTAGTCTATTTTTGAAAAATAAAAAAAATCGCTTTTTCAAGCGATTTTATTTTATAGTGATATGTATAATCTCTGGAGGATTGAATAATCTCGCACGTGTGGCTGTCTCTCCCACACCGCTTGTTACATATATATTTCCTCCGGTTCCAAGTGTGTGATAGCCTTTATACAATTTTCTTGGTAATTGATTGTCCACGAGACCAATTGGTCCAATAAGAGGTAAACGAATTTGTCCACCATGTGTGTGACCAGACAGAGTTAGGTCAATATCTTCTGGGTGTGGATCAAGCAAAAAGCTTGGGTTATGTATAAGTGCGATAGTTGGTATTTCTTTTGTTCGTGTCTTGAGTGCAGAGTAATCAATTTTCTGTGCCCAGTATGAGTCTCCTCCGTACAGATAAAAAGAAGTGTCATTAATAGTTATTTCTTCCATTTCATTTTGTAAATATCGAATACCAAATGTTTCAAGCGTCTTTTTTGTTTCTATACTAACATCTCCAATATTGCGACATTTGTTTTCAATACCTTTGTTACACGATATACCATATTCATGATTACCATGAATTGCATAGGTGGGAATAGACTGAACTAATTTTTCTAATGGTCGCAAGTAAGAAGTTTCTGTGGGATTGAAAAAAGCATTGTCTATCTGATCACCGCCGAGTAGGACGATGTCTGGTTTAAGTGCGCGTGTTTTTGTTACAACTTTTTTAACCCAGTCAGTCTGTTTGTATTTACCAACTTGAAAATCAGCCATAAATACAATCGTGATCGGTTGCTTTATGTTTTCTAAATCAATGGTTTGTTTGCGCACAATGAGCAGGTGTGGTTCTATAAAACTACCCCAGATAAGTGTAAGAGTCCCTATAAATAACATTACTGCAAGTAGTATAGACAGTCGCGGATGCTTGTATTCCCAGCTCTCAGGACGTTTGCATTTGCTATATAATAAAATAACTGCAGGGAGAGCAGTTATCAGGATTCCTATCGTAATGAGAAGATCAAAGAAGAGTTTCATAGTGCCGAAGGAGGGAATCGAACCCTCATGCCTTGCGGCACACGATTTTGAGTCGTGCGTGTCTACCAATTCCACCACTTCGGCGTATGTGAAATAGCGATCCATAGTATATATTTTATTGTAGATTTTGTCAATTTTTGGTATACTTATGACCTATGCCAAAAGTAATTTCAGTGGTAAATCAAAAAGGTGGAGTAGGGAAGACTACGACTGCCGTAAATTTGGCTGCTTATCTCGCAGAGATGGGTAAATTTGTGTTACTCGTGGATATGGATCCTCAGGGCAATGCTACGAGTGGTCTTGGTGTTAATCGTGGAGAGCTTCCTCATGGTGTGTATGAGGCTCTTGCACAGCAAAAGCGAATGCATGATATAGTATTTAATACTAACCATGAAGGATTGCGTATTGCGCCAGCCACAGCTAATCTTGCCGGAGCAGCTGTAGAACTTGTCGATGTAGAGCGTAGAGAATTTCAGTTACGTGATTTACTTTCAGAAGTTGCGCATGGATATGATTATGTTGTGATAGATTGCCCTCCGTCACTTGGGCTTCTTACGATAAACAGTCTTGTTGCCGCTGATGAGCTTCTTATACCGGTGCAGGCAGAATATTATGCGCTTGAGGGGTTGGGTCAGTTGTTACAGACCATTGAGTTGGTGAAGAATCATATTCATCCAGAGTTAAGTGTACTTGGTGCGGTATTGACTATGTTTGATAAGCGTACGAGACTTTCTAC
Source organism: Candidatus Parcubacteria bacterium (assembly GCA_002869205.1). GTDB lineage: Bacteria > Patescibacteriota > Patescibacteriia > Magasanikbacterales > UBA922 > BM521. The sequence continues at coordinate 27,643 of PKTJ01000054.1, forward strand.
AGAAGTCATGAATGAGTTGTATAAATTTTTCCCTGATAATATTTTTCGTTCAGTTATTCCTCGTACGGTAAGATTGGCAGAAGCACCAAGTTTTGGTCAATCAATTTTACATTATGAGCCAAAAGGAAAAGGCGCAAAAGCATACGAACGACTAACTAGAGAACTTTTGGAAAGACATGCATAATTAGATATTAAACTTGATTATTTATATGGCACTTGGCAAAGGACTCAATTCACTTATACCACAACAAAAGAAAGCACGAAAAGTGATCCGTCGTGAGACAGGTATTGTTGATAATAGCGATGACAAGGTATGGCAAATACCTTTGTCTGAGATTGTGCCAAATGCACACCAACCACGCAAAGAGTTTGATCACGGAAAGCTCGAAGACTTGGTTTCTTCTATTAAGAAACATGGTATATTACAACCACTTGTGGTAACCGAGAGAGAGGATGGCGGGTATGAGCTTATTGCAGGTGAGAGACGTTTACGTGCTTCTGAGGTTGCAGGACTCGTGTCAGTCCCCGCATTAGTTCGTAGTGCGACAGAACAAGAAAAGTTAGAGCTTGCGTTGATAGAAAACATACAACGGCAAGATCTCAATCCTATTGAAGAAGCATTTGCATACGCACGTCTGATGGAGGAGTTCAATTTGACTCAAGAAGAAGTATCTTCTCAAGTGGGAAAAAATAGATCGACAGTTGCAAACACTGTGCGTTTGTTAAATCTCCCTGATGAAATTCAAAAGGCGCTTGTAGATGGTACTCTGAGTGCCGGTAAGGCGCGCGCATTACTTAGTTTGAAAAATGAAAAAGAACAATTAGATGTATTCAAGAGTATGGCAGGACAGGGGATGAGTGTGCGAGATGTGGAGCGTGCGGTAGAAGAAAAAGGACCTGCTTCACGTAAGGGTTCTGTACGTCGTGATCCAAATATTCGTGCACAAGAGGAATTACTCGAAGACAGGCTTGGTACGAAAGTACGTATTACAGGGCGTGGTGAACGAGGCATTATTTCTATGGAGTATAACTCCAAGAGTGAACTCCGGCGTCTGATTCAAGAATTGAGTTGATCAATATATACAATTAAAAATCATCACAATGTATTGTGATGATTTTTTTGTAGTTGCTTTTATTTTTTTCCCGGCAATACTGACTTGAGAAGTCCCGAGAGACCACCTTTGTGTTTTTTGAGTGCATTTCGTATATGTGTTTTTGCCGTATGTGTTTTTGCAATAGTGAGCCAGTCTGGTCCTGGTGCTTTTCTATTTTTATCTGTTGTGATTTCTACTACATCACCATTGTTTAGCTCAGTATCAAGACTAACCATTTTTTCATTGACTATCGCCCCAATACATTTATTACCAACTTCGGAATGTATATGATACGCAAAATCAATTGGCGTAGCACCTTCAGGTAGATCAATCACGTCTCCTTTTGGTGTAAAGACAAAAATACGTGTCTGTAAAAAATCTACTTTCATTTCTTCTAAATCAGACAATTTATTCAATATTTCTTTTTGGATTTCTGCAAGTTCTTTTGCCCATTTTATTTCACGTGTAGGGATTTTACTACCATGTTCGTCATAATGCCAGTGTGAAGCAATACCATACTCTGCATTCTCATGCATTTCTTGGGTACGAATTTGAAATTCTATTGGGTCACCACTTTCTCCAAATACGGTTGTATGCAGTGACTGGTACCCATTTGGTTTTGGTTGAGATATATAATCTTTAATACGCCCTTTGAATGGCTTCCAGATATTATGTAATATTCCCAATGTTGCATAGCATTCTGCAAGGTTGTCTACGATAATACGAATGGCCACGAGATCATATATTTTTTTGATATCGTTGTCTTTTCTAATAAGTTTTTTGTACAGACTATATAGACGTTTGTTTCGTCCGTATATTGTTTTGATTTTGATTCCTGCTTTTTCAAGCTCTTCGTTGGTGTGTTCAATAACATTATCGTAATAACGTTCTCGTCCTTGCAACTTCTCATCAATAAGTGTCTTTACGCGCTCATACTCTTTTGGATATACAAATTTAAAAGAGAGGTCCTCGAGTCTACCTTTGAACTCATCCATACCTAATCGATTGGCAATAGGTGCATAAATTTCCAAGCTCTCAAGTGCAATACGATATCTTTTTTGAGGGGGGAGTGCTTCGAGTGTCGTTAAGTTGTGGGTTCTGTCAGCAAATTTGATAATCATAACACGAACGTCTTCTGCCATGGCAACAAACATTTTTCTGAGATTTTCAATATATCTTTCGACGCCTCTGTATTTAAGTTTTCCCAATTTGGTAATTCCTTTTACGAGTGACGCGACTTCACTTCCAAAATTATCTTCCAGATCCTCAAGTGTCTTGTCTGTATCTTCTGGTACGTCGTGGAGGATTGCTGCTATAACAATAACCGGATCAATATGCATGTCTGCGAGAATGTGCGCTGTTGCCAAAGGGTGTATGATGTAGGGTTCGCCAGATTTTCTCGTCTGTCCTGCATGTGCATCATCGGCAAAGTCATATGCCAGCCGGATCATATCAAAATCAGCCTCTTTGTCGTAGGCCTTTATTTTCTCCAGAAGATATTCAATTGTTTGCTTTCTTTTTGATGCCATAATGTTATCTGTCTTCTATTTTTATATCATTTTTAGGCGATTTTTGCAAGGTAATATATTTTTTTCGTCGCA
>PKTJ01000040.1 GCA_002869205.1 Candidatus Parcubacteria bacterium
GCAAGTTTTAGGCTAAATTAAGTATAGATTAATATTGAAATTGATATGCAAAAAAAGCTACATTTCCCGACAGTATTGTTGGCTGGAAATGAATTGTCTAAGCTGGATAATAAAAAAAGACATACAATTGTATTTTCTGAATGGATAGACGATGATTTTCACTCCGTCTACCTTAAGGCAAATATTTTATTATGGTTGGAAAGCATGGGTTTTATATCTATAAAATCTGTTTTTCTGAATACGGAAGGTTATTATGACGATATGTTTTTATCTAGACTTTCCGAATTAGTGAAAAAGAAGAAGGAAGGAGATGCTATAAAATTGTCTAAGATTATGGACGCAGAATATCTATACCATCTTATGGTTGGTAAAAGTAAAATTGATCTTAAAACTTTAATTTACTCAGATGATAGTGCCTTCCAAAAATTCGGAGATAAAATTTATGTGAATGATATTTCAGATAATTTGTGTGTGGTGGTGAAGACATCTGATATTCTAAAAAAGTATTATGATGAAAAAATTGAAGAAAAATTTATTAATGATATAAGGGAAGAGCAACCAGGAATGCCTGGTTTTGTAGTGGACCAGATACGATTTAAAAAACAAAAACAGATTTTTGTTGAGGGTCTTAAAAAAATATTAGAAATAAACCATCCTACAGACTTAACCATCACAAAGAATAGTTTGGGTTTCCCTAAACATAGAATTCCTTTTTTAAAAGATAATGACTCGAGTAAAAGGACAGACTATAATTTTGTAGAGACTGCCTTGGCTCTTGAACGACAAGGTTTAATTGAAATTAACAAGTTTTATTCTGAAGGTGACCTAGTTAGTCGTGATGGTTTTTCAGACCCAGAAGAAGATATAATATTATATATAAATGTCAATGAGAATATATTATTTTCAGAAGATTCACAAAAAGAATCCCCAAAAAGCAAGCTTAGCTTTAATAATGTGACGAGTGTTCTAACAATTAACAATAAGGAAGTACTAATATCAAAAACCAAAAATTCTCAACCACACTATTTACTATCAATCATATCGAAAGATTGGGAAAAAGATTGGAATGCAGATCAGATAGCCGACGGACTAGGAGATAATGAAATAAATGGAGAAAAATATTACCAAGCTGGGATAAGGATTAATCATTCAATAGCATCTGAGACGGGAATAAAAAAATTTCTTATAGTGTCAAGAAAAAAAATACAACTTAATCCACAGAATTACAACTTGTTGTAATTTTTTGTAACAACCTTCCTCAGTATAATCACCTCATAGAATATAAATATGAGGTTTTTTAATTTAAATTAATTATACAGATATGGAAAACCAATACACACCCTTCTATAGAACGGGGGATTTCAATGAGGCACTCGTTCTAGACTCAGCTGGAATTATACTCGCTAATGTAGAGTGGGATTATAGAGGAGAAGTAGGAACATTCGTATTTGAAGATTATGAAGCATCTAGACAAGTACTAGATAAACATAAACGTAAAGACTTGTGGCTTTTAAGCCAGGATGTTCTTAGTTCTTATAGCAATATAAAGAGCGAATTATACCGCAATAGATAAATATGAAAGATAATGCTCTGATAGTTGAATATGAATATGTGGAAATAGATGACATGGAAGATCGACTCGTCAGAGCTTTTGATTTATTACTTAACACTTTAGATGAATATGAAGAAGAAACAAAAAACACAATATAAATCGTTTGTACTGTACGAAAATTTACCCTATGAAATGGTGTTTAATAAAGAAACACATTTCCTTACTATGAAGGACGGAAAGGAAGAAATTAGAGAATCTTTTACCGTAGGTGACACAATTATCAAACCTTACCCTCCAGAGAGTGATTTAATCAAAAATAAGGTTGTACTATTCCCTAGCGAAACAATGGCCTATGGCACAGAAAAACAGCTCGTAGAGGACATCCGCACCTTCATACATAAATACCTCGAGATAAGCCCATTTTTTGAGCGTCTAGCCCCTTTCTATGTGCTTTTTACTTGGTTATATGACCATTTTAAAGAACTACCATATCTGAGAGCCATCGGCGATTATGGTTGTGGGAAAAGTCGTTTTTTAAAGGTGGTAGGATCGATATCTTATAAACCAATGTTTACAATAGGAGCAACCACTACAGCTCCTATATTCCGTATCATAAACCAATTCAGAGGTACACTTGTGCTCGATGAGGCAGATCTACGTTTTAGCGATACCAATGTTGAAATAATAAAAATACTTAATAATGGTTTTCAAGAAGGAATGCCTATCTTACGCTGTGCAGATAGTGCCCAAGATTATGATATCAAGGCATATAACGTATTTTGTCCTAAGATAATCGCTACACGTAATCGTTTTGCTGATAAAGCATTAGAAAGTAGATTCTTGATTGAATATATGGATGGTGGTCTCACAAGAGATGATATACCACTCAATCTTGATGATGAATTTGATAAAGAGGCACTTGAGATACGCAATAAGTGTCTTATGTGGAGATTATTAAACTATGGAGATGTAAAAAAAGAAAATATTATTATAGACAGATCCATACAACCACGTCTTAATCAAATTATCTCTCCTCTCGGAGCTATTATAAAAGACGAAGAGGTAAAAAACGAACTAATTATCTTTATCAAAGAATATAGTAAAGAGCTTATTACTGATCAAGGTATGAGTTTTGAAGCACCAATTCTTGAAACAATAATTAATCTTATGAATGAAAATGATGGTGATATTACTATGAAATCAATATCTGAAAGATATAATAATGAGTGTCTGGTGAAGGGTGACAAAGAATTAAGTGCACGTAAGATAGGAAGTATTGTACGAGATAAATTCAGATTTAAAACGACAAAAACAAGAGATGGTTATATTATCCTCAAAGATAGTTATGTAAAGAATATTGATAGACTGTGTGGTAGATATGGTACAGACCGTGAACATGTGAACATCGTGAACGTTACTGAGGGGTCTAATAAGGAGTTTAAGCAAGAACTAAAGGAGCTAGGCTATAAGGATTTACCCTCTTTCTAACCTCATACAATGTTCACAACGTTCACACGTTCACACTTAATCAAAATATATGACTAAAAAAATAAAAAAGAAGGAGACAAAGCCACAAGAAATAGACTTATATAAACCAAAGGAGTTCAGAGAGGAAATGGTTAAATTACTTACGAGCGAAATTACACCAGATGAAGTACTTAAAAAACTTCATGAATTTCTCGCTGTAAGAAAAAATATCAAGGGAAAACAGAAAGAATTTAGCGAATTAGCTGACAAAGCAATAAGAGTGGTTGGTCTTGATAATCATATGATCATGGCTGAAATTGTAACCCAAAACAGAGAATTTGCCATAGAGTTTGCCAACCAGTTAATACAAGAATATGATTGCAAAACTCCAAGTGAAAAATCTCTAGCACAAATGGTGGCTGGATCATATTGTAAATACTTAGAATATTCTAGATTATTTAACAACTCACAAAGAGTTGAATGGTTGAGTAGTGAAAAAAATGGGTATTACAATCTACTAAGTAAAGAAGTTGATAGATCACATAGACACTATCTTTCCAGCCTAACAACACTAAGACAAATTAAATCACCCGAAATAAAAGTGAATGTCAAAGCAAATACAGCTTTCGTAGCTCAAAATCAGCAACTCAATAAAATAGAAGAAACAAAAAAACACCAACAATGATGTTCTTTTGACTGTCCCCGAACGCTTCCTAGCTGAGTGATCCCGATCGGGGCCAGACAGACGCTTGAAACGTCGGGGTGTGCGGGGACTAGAGCCCCGTGATCACCACGTTCGGCGGGAGGTCCCCGCTCTGGTTGTAGTAGGTCGGGTGCGAGCCACCGTCCTCGTTGTCGTAGCAGTGGACGCGATGGAGGGAGTCGTCGCTCGGGCGGTGGATAACCTCGGTCCAGCCGACACCGTTGTGGGTCCACCCGAAACACCGATTGGAGACTGCCACGACGACGTCGTTAGCCCTGACCTTACAAGCGAACGGGATGTCCGTCAGCTCGATCTGGAGATCCGTACCGTTGATCGTCACGGGCATCTCGTCGGCGAACGCCCACGGGGTGGCCTTCGACCCCTTCTCGGCGTCGACAACCTTGAAGGCGAGCTTGTCACCCTTCATGGGCGTGCGGGAGGTCATCCTGTCGCTGTTGTCGGGCGCGCCGTAGTCGTGCAGATGGAAGAAGATGTCGCGTCCTCCGCCCTCAGGCTCGATGAAGCCGTAGCGCTTGTCGGGCGCGCCGTTGTAGAACTTGACCGTACCGTTCTTGATGTCGCTCATCGTTCCCTCACTCACTCGAGGACCAGCCTGCATCCAAAATGTGCTGACTGTGGCAGATGCCAATCTATGTACTAATGAAATACACAAAGTGTCACCTGCCCACAGAAAACAAATAAGTATACTACAAGATTGGACTTTTGTCAATAGTAAAACATTATAATTTGGCTAAAATAAGCAAAATATGAAAGCAACAAACCACAATAATTTAGGAAGAAAATATTTAGTTGAAGATTGTAAAAATATACGAATAGAATATGTAGTAAGAAAAGCAAAGAAAGAATTATTAAATACTATCATAAAAGGAATGGTAGAAATTGGTGGATATAATGTGAAAATAACGAGCCACACACTACATCACGGAGGACAAAGACTTTGGTTTGTATGTCCCTCGTGTAATCAAAAGGTTGGTATAATCTACGAACATCCAATAAAAAACAACCTCATAGGTTGCAGAATATGTCTGAATTTAGATTATAGGTGCAGAGCTAAAAAAGGAATGATTGAAAATCAATATAATAATCAAAAATAAAATCTTATTATCTAAGTCTTATTACTTTAGAATTACTCGTATCAAAATTACTATAATTAACAGAGATCTCTTCCTGATTTTTTTCTATCCCAACCGTGAATACTGCACNCACCCACAGCCACAGAAATTGACAAGATAATTAACATTAAGAATGTTGACTTTCTTTTAAAAGCCTTTATTCTTCCTTCTCTAAAATTACCTTTTAAATCCTTGTAGACATACAGAAATACATATTTAATACCTTCTAAACTTAATATGAATAGAAAAAGCGTAACAAACGCTATAAACAATGGAATAAAAAAAATCCACACAAGAGAAGTATACTGGTCTTCTAAGTACACGAAGTATGGTAGAGCACCAGCCCAAAATATTAAAAAGCAATAACTCACAACGAACAAAGCATAATAAAAAATTATCAATAGACGATGCCACCATAAATCACCAAAGTTAATAGTCTCGTTTTGCATAATATTTATAAAAGAATAACAAATCTTTTTATTCTAAACCCAACAACTTCTCTTGCTCACCTCTAATTTTATAATAATCAGCTTCCATACTCAAGTCCTCCTGCTCATGAATTATTTTTAATGTTCTTAATTC
>PKTJ01000062.1 GCA_002869205.1 Candidatus Parcubacteria bacterium
AAAGTATCTTCTGATGCACCATATCCTTCCACAGTATCTGATCCAGGAGTGCTCGTTGCTGACGAATGGAATTATGTTATTGGAATGAATGATGGTTCAACTATACGATTGGTAATATTAAACAGCGCAGGAGAATTTATAAAAGAAAAGACACAGAATCCTGTGTTCACAAACATGGACACAGTGAATAGGCTTATGGTTGGTTCGGGACTCGAGAATCAATTTATGGAAGGGTCGATTGATGAGGTGGCGGTATATAATGATTCATTTGAAATAGATGAATTACGTCAACGATATAATTTTGGTATTGCCAGAAGAGGAGATGATTATCGAGACCTTGTTTCAAGATCGCAACCTGTTCTCTACCTACCTTTCTCAGAAGAAACTGGTGCAACAGTTGCAGAAGATATTTCAGGCAATGATAGAGATGGTCAATATCACGGTAATCCCGTATTTGTGAACGGACCACTAGAGTTTGTTTCAGAAGGAGATTTGGTAGATCCAAATATTTCAGTCCGTCATGCAGCGACAGGATTTATCGATTATACGACTGATGATTTTGGACCAATTGTTGGAACATTTGATTACAATGGAGTGAGCCGACCTGGTTTGTGTTCTGTGGAAGTTTTGGAAAATACTTCGGTCAATCTACTCAATGGTGAGACACATGTATTCACTGCAGGTTCGAATCAAGCTGTCCCAGGAGTGCCAATAACCGCGACAGGTAAAGGGTTTGGGAGTTTTGGAACAGACAGTCAATTAAATTTCAATGGAGTTGAGGCGTCAGTTGTTGCAGGGTCATGGAGTGGAGAGGTCATTAATTCTATTGTGCCATATGTTGATGCTGGCGCAATTGCGGTGTATGTACAATCTTCAGATAGTGAAAAAAGTAATCCAGTAGAATTTGATGTATTATCTCTTGAAGATTTAAATCCTCCTGTGATTACAGGAATTGATCCTGTAACGACTACACCAGAGAGCTATGTAACGATTGTTGGTGCAAATTTTGGTAATAACATGGGGACAGTGATGATTGGTGGTATACCATCTGCACCATTACCAGAATATTGTAATGATAGTTGGGCAGATAACCAAATTATTGTAAAAGTACCAGAGACTATACTTGACGGAAGTGCAACTGGCTCTGAAACATTGCCAGTAATTGTGATACGTGAAGACAATGGTCTTCGAAGCGCTTCAAGTACGTTGGGTGTGGTGAGTGGAAATGCACGTCCGAGTTTGTGTGTATTAGATCCGTCTCGTGGTCCAGCACCACTATCAGGAGACGATGTACTTACGCTCAAAGGTGAAAATTTTTCAAACTTGCCATGGGTGAATTTTGTTGGTCCAGGTTTGGTGGAAATGGGTTCCAGGCCCGCTGCTATTGGTGGTTCTGTGGTAAGTGTAGAAGAAGGGAGGCATTTAACTACAAAAATCCCTGTACAACCACACGCAGGCTATTCTGCAGTGACAGGACCTGTAAGAGTGAGGAATTCTGCGGGTGAATATAGCAATTCAATGAATTATGAAGTAATTGATTGTCGTGAGCCAGGTGTGGGTGAAATACCAGGATTCCAATGTTGTACAGAAGGTGATGATGCAGGAAAATGGAAGGATAATGATTTTGTTTGTGAAGGTGGAACGCGTGAGGCAGGGTATGTATGGAGATTTACGACAGGTAAAATACCTGATCAATTTTATGTTGTAGAATCTTGTTCCGAAGGATTGCCTTCACCATCTCCGTGGGTGGAATGGCCACAAGGGGAGAGAGCTTGTGTGAATGCTGAGATGTTGGTGCGGTTTAGTTTACCGCTCGATGAGTTGACTGTTGGTTCTCAAACTATCAATACACAAAATGTAAGCATTTATACGTGCGGACAGGAAAGATTGTCTGATTGTGAAAATGGAACAGATGTGACAGCAAATTTTGAATCAGATATTTGGGGTTCTGATGCGTTTTATATGGAACCTGTGACAGGAGATATGGCACCAAACACCTGGTATCGTGTAGCTTTTTCTGATGGTGTTGCATCTTTACGTAACGAACTTAAATTTGGTGAAAATGTAACAACTACAGAGAGTCTTTTGGCAACACGTCCATGTGATGTGGATGGAGATGGGAATGATGACGCAGCTTATTGTTTTGAGTTCAAGACTGGAGCAGCTGATGAGCTGTGTACATTGGTTGATGCAGGAATGTACAAAGATGAATATACGACAAAGATGCTCGGTGTAGTCCAAGACCCGCGATGGGGTCGCTTGACTGACGTAAATAGAGTTTTCAATATCAGTGATCCAGAGATGAATCCACTCTATTATTTTGTATATGGTATTGCAAATCAAGAATGTACGGTAATGAATGTGGACGATAAACCTTGGGAGTGGGGACCTGATGAAGGAGTAGACACCGTGTCTGGACACAAATCTATAAGTGACAGATATGAAAATTCACGTGGTGTTGCAAAAGCATGGGAAAATAATTATCCAGATGGAAGTGAGATTTTTGCTTATTTAGATTCAGAAGGACCTCTTGTTGAGGTATCCCAAAATGAAACTACAGAGGTGCATGATATTTTAGTTGAGGCTGGATTACCAGCTCCGTTTGAAGTATATTCACTCGATGATGCAGTTATAATTGACGGTGTGGATCATGATTATAATTGGGGAGAAGTCGACTCTATAAAAATTTCTACCACATTGGAAACAATCCCTGACGATTCTGATGCATGGAGTCTTAATCCGGACAGGGGATTCAAAAGTCATTACGATTATATATTGTTTAAGAGAAACAATGATATCTCAAATGGGGAACTTAGAATGTATATAAAGACAGAAGTCTATGACAGTGGGTTTGTAGGAAAAAGTCTTTCTTTCAGTATCAAGGAAAGTGGATCTTCAAGGAGTGTGAATATCAGCTTACCTCCAGAAGGTAAAGAATTTGATATTATCATAACTAATGCAGATGAGTTAGACGGTGATAAAACAAATATGACAGTGGATGTCTACGTTGGTGGTGCTTTTCATCAAACAAAAAACCTTGTTATAAATTCTAATTGGGATGATGCAGGGACAAGAGAGTTGTATATTGGAAAATATAATATAGATAATTCTATTTATGCTGTGTATGGCAGTATAGATAAATTTGAGATTACAGAAATTACCTCTGAACCCGTGTTTGCGTCCATGGAAATCCGCGCCACAAGCACCCTTATTGTTGATCTAGACAAGCCACAGGTTATTGAAAAGTGGCCATTTTGTAATGAGGCGTGTATTAATGCAGAAGTGGGTGCGATGTTTGATCAGATCATGGACGATAGTACCTATGGTAGTAATATAAAATTATATAAGTGTGATAGTGAGTCTTGTCTTATCTTGCATGAGCAAGGTATCGGCGTGTCGGTGGATGGTAGTGACAACTCAAATATTCGTGCATATGCAAATCAGTATTTAGAAAAAAATACATGGTATGTGGTAAAAGTACTTGATGGAATTCACGCAATCGCTGGTATTGATTTTAATGAAGATGGAACAGTGAGAAATACACGACAAGGAAAATCAATTGAAGAAACTGAGTGGAAATTTAGAACGAAAAATTCTGATGAACCATGTGTGATTGATCAAGTCCAAATGTATCCAAATCCATTTACTGCAACATACATCGGACAAAAACAACAATACAATGCACTGCCAAAAGGTGCACCTGATAGCTGTAGTCCATATGGTCAAAATTTGAATCCATGGGATTATGGTTGGGAATGGGATGTAGAACATGACTATGTTGCAACGACAACACAGTTTAGTATGTCGAGTGCTTTCAAAAAAGCATGTACGATCAATTGTCTTCCGGGTGGAAGTGACGTGGCACGAAGCAGCTACGATACCTATCCAATCTGTGGTAATGGAACGGTAGAAGCAGGAGAAGATTGTGATATTACTAGTTTTACTCCAGATGGCGTCAACGAAATTCCAGGCGTAAGTTGTTCATACATTTGTCTGCGTCCAGGTAATAGAGAGAAGGGGTCTATAGAGGGTGCAGAGCCTAATAGTTGTGGTAATGGCGTAGTTGACTATATCGCAGGAGAAGAGTGTGATTTTAATGACGCTGATCTTGTAACAACCACATCTGAGGGTGAGACCGTAGATTATAGACCATACTGTAGTGATGTTTGTTTGTGGACAGGTTCTACTCGAGAAGAGACAGGTGATCTAGCCAAGCCAGTATGTGGAAGTACGAGTAAAACAATTGGGGAAGACTGTGATATAGAAGATCCTGTGACAAAAGCAGAAGGTGGTTGTTCAAATGAATGTTTACATGTTGGAACACCGCTGAGTCAACATTGGTGCGATGTTAATGATCCAAATATTACAAAAGAAGTATGTAATTATGCTACGAGTGTTTGTGGTAATGGATTTGTAGAACTCGGTGAATCGTGTGAGACATCGGGCGAGGGGACTGCAACAGCAGATACGTGTAATGATGTGTGTCTTCTCTATATTGAAGACTTAGAAAATGATGCAAATGCAATTTGTGATAATCCAACATTAAAACAATGTAATCCAGATGAGGAAGGTTGTACACCGTACTGTACTTTGGCTGGGTCATCTATATCATATTCACAATCTTCAATCTGTTGGGATGGTATTGCAGGAATAGGTGAGTATGCTGGTGCGAAGGTTGACCGATCTTACTTGAGCTGTGAAGTTTCTCCAGATGATGCACGTAATGATCTGGGTAATAATCCTGTGCAGATCGTAACTGCACTTGGGCTTCCACCAGGAGACCGTGATGATGCTTCTGCACTTATTGACAATGATG
>PKTJ01000036.1 GCA_002869205.1 Candidatus Parcubacteria bacterium
ATCTTTTGTTAGATTGATTATTCAAAACAAAACTAAGTGCCCCTCCAGCTGAAGGATTGTGATATTGTACGTTAGGGTCAGACAAGAGTTCATGCTCTTTTTCTAACCCGTCCAATTCTTCTTGATGTTCAAATTCCATATGTTTAAATTATGCCAAAAATTATGCTATAATACAAGCGTTGACCCATTTCTCAAACACACCCCAAGTCTTAATTCGTTGGAATTTTAAGGCAGTCGTGCCAATGAATACACTCTTTTGGGTGTGGGGATTGGGTCAACCACGACTGTCTTTTGTTTTTAATTAATATTTATATGAAAAAAGCAGTAATTTATACTCGTGTATCCAGCGAAGAACAAATTAAAGGGAGTAGTTTGGATGAGCAAGGAAAGAAATGTAAATATTTAATAAAGTCCCAAGATTGGGATGTTGGAGACGTTTATCAGGATGGTGGCAGGGGTGGTGAGAATATAGAAAGACCAGAACTGCAGAGATTGATGTCAGATGCAAAAGAAGGTAAGTTTGATGCTGTAGTTGTCTATAAAGTAGATAGACTAAGTAGGTCGTTAAAAGATTTTTTAGAACTACAGGACTATTTTACAAGTCATAGTGTTGAATTAATTAGTGTTTTGGAGCCGTTTGATACCTCTACTCCCACAGGGAGGCTTTTCATAAATATGCTTGGTAGTTTTGCTGAGTTTGAACATTCTCAAATAAAAGAAAGAATAAACATGGGACAGAAAGCCTATATGAGAAAAGGCAATTGGAAAGGTAATGCACCATATGGATACGACGTGAAAAATAAAAAATTAGTAATAAAAAAGGATGAAGCCAAGGTGATAAAAAAGATGTTTAAGTTGGTTTCAGAGAGGTGTTATGATACCAATAGACTAACTTTGATGAAATTACAAAAGATAGTGAATAGTTGGGATGTCCCGACTAAGAAAGCAGGAAACAACAAAAAAGAGTCTGATTCTTGTTTTTGGGTGGCAAGCACCATAAGGAATATATTAAAGAACCACGTCTATACAGGTGTGAAACAAGTTAACAAGTTAACTAAAAACCCTAACAAAGAAGGTAACAAAAGAATTATTAAACCAAAAGAAGAGTGGATTGAGATAAGAGTACCAGCTATAATTTCACAGGAGGTGTTTGATAGGGTGCAGATGGCTTTGAAAAGAAATTCAGAGTTTGCCTGGAGAAAGAGTAAAAAAAATGAAGATAAATTATTGGCAAAAATAATTTATTGTACAGAGTGTGGGAGGAAATATACATATTGGAATGCTCATAAAAAACAAAAAACGTACTATTATTGCCAAGGGACAAAACAGAATAGACGAAGTAATAAGTGCACAGCAAGTTATATAGCTGATTATAGGATAGAAGAGCCTGTCTGGAACAGACTAAAAGAATTTATATTGAATCCATCACTTATTGAGAAGTAGGTGTCGGTGAAGAAGGGGCAGAATACAGACAAAGATAAGTCTGTTTTAGATAAGATTAGTGTTTTAGAAAAAGATTTGAAGAAGTATACAAAGAAAAAAGAGCGTCTACTAGATATTTATCTGAGGGGGGATATAGATAGATCAAAATTTAAAGAAAGAGAGAATGAGTTGAATAGAGAAGAAGATGAAAAGGTCAGAGAACTTGATCAACTAAAGCAGTCTAGAGAAATATCAGAGAAACTAAAAAGCAATTCTTTAGATTTTAGTAAGGTTTTTGATAAAGTGAAAAAGAATTTGGAAGATATTGATTACCAAACTAAATGTAAGATTACTAAACTTTTAATTGATAGAGTTGAAACAAATGGGCGAAATACGGTTAAGGTTAGTTGTATTTTACCAATGAATATGGTTTTACAAACAAACCAACGAGTTAGTGAGTGATCCGTCTGATGACATGCAAGAGTTTGTAGAATTATTTAATACAACAAATCAAGTAATTAATTTGAGTGGTTGGTCATTGGAAGATGGAAGTGAGGGTAGGACAAATTTAAGTGGAACGGTTTCTGCGAACGAATTTTTTGTTATAGAAAAACCAAAAGGAAATTTAAATAATGCTGGTGACATTGTTATTTTGTTTAGTCCAAGTGGAAAAGAGATTGATCGCGTGTCATATGGTTCATGGGATGATGGAAATATATCAGACAACGCTCCAGTTCCAAAAGATCCTCTGAGCCTGGTTCGCAAAGTTGATGGTCTTGATGCAAATAATGATTATTATGATTTTGTTTTAACAAACACAATTACAAAAGGCACAAGCAATATAGTGACACAAGTTACAGAAGATGGCGAAGTGGTAGAAGAGGTGTCTAACTTTGTTGGAGTTGTGATAAATGAAGTATTTCCAAATCCAAGAGGTAGTGACAATGAGGATGAGTTTATTGAGATTTTTAATAATGGAAATGAAACAATTAATTTAAAGGATTGTAAATTAGGAGACTCTTCAAAAAAACGCTATACGATAAAACAAGGTTCTGTTCAGCCGGGAGGCTTTGTTGTTTTCAAAAGATCAATGACTGGTATTGCACTTAATAATACTGGAGGAGATGAGGTAAAAATATTTGCACCAAATGGTGCGTCAATTGATTCCATGCAATATCCTGGGAGTTCAAAAGAAGACGAGAGTTATGCTAGGCGTGAGGATGACTCGTGGGCATGGACAACTCAAGTAACGTCTGGAAGAAAAAATATGATAGAGGGTAAGAGTGCTGCGCCCATAATAGCAATTGACACGGAAACAGAGGTGTCAGTAAACGAATGGATAATTTTTGACGCGTCAGACACGGTGGATCCAGATGGGGACCGTATGGTATTTATATGGGACTTTGATGACGATACGACCGAAGACGGAGATGTCGTGGAACACAAATTTAAAAAAGAGGGGGTTTACACGGTTACATTGCATGTGGATGATGGTAAAAACACCTCAAAAAAACAGGTCGTGGTCACGGTAAAATTATCTAGTGATTTTGTGGGAGGTTATGGTGGGGTGAGTGATCTGACACGGTTGAGAATTTCCGAGTTTGTTCCTAATCCTGTGGGATCTGATACCACAGAATTTATAGAATTATTTAATCCAAGTGATGAGGGTATAGATGTCTCTGGTTTAAAAATAGATGATGAGGAAGGTGGGTCTCGCGCGTATACCATTCCAGATAATACTTTTATTACGCCCGGAGAATACAAGGTGTTTGGTCGACAAGATACCAAACTTGCTTTGAATAACACAAGTGATTCAGTGAGATTACTTTATCCAGATGGAACCGTAATTACAGAAATTCATTTTGACGATGTGTTGGAAGCTCATTCACATGTTCGTAATGATGAGGGTCAATGGGTGTGGACGAGTGTGGTAACTCCTGGCGAAGAAAATATTTTGAATGCGCCAAAAGAAGTAAAAGGTACTAAGATAACAAAGAAAAGTAATTATGAAAAACCAGTAATTAAAACTACGCTAAGTACCATTCGTAATGAAGATATGGGAGACAAAGTGCATGTGTCTGGTGTAGTAGCTGTGGAGCCGGGAGTTCTGGGGTCGCAATATTTTTATATTGTAAATAGTATGGTTGATGCAAGTTCCACTCCAGTCGGTGTGCAGATATATATGTACAAAAAAGATTTTCCCAAACTTGAGATAGGGGATCAAGTTGAGGTGAGTGGTGAACTCTCAGAATCAGGTGGCGAGGCGCGCGTGAAGGTAAAAGAGAAAAAAGATATTACAAAGATTGGACATGTAGATATCCCCCAATCAAAAATAGTCGAGGTTTCAGAAGTTGGCGAGACTACCGAAGGTTGGCTTATTCAAGTAAACGGCGAGATTACCGAGCTCAAGGGTTCGTATATGTATGTGGATGATGGGACAGAAGAAGCGAAAGTGTATTTTAAACGTGGGGCGGGAATTAAAAAAGATATTTTACAAGAAGGTGATATAGTCTCTGTTACAGGACTAGTTCATCAGACAAAAAGCGGGTATCAATTGTTACCTCGTTTCCAAAAAGATATTGTAAAGACGGGTGTTGCAGAGGCGTTTGTGACAAAAGTTGAAGAAGAAAAGAAAGATGATGCGGTAGATCTTGCGGAAAAATATTTGACCGCAACGGCTGGAGGTTTGACCGCAATTTTTGTGGGGCTGTTTGGTAAGAGTCATGGGGGAAAGGTGGGTGGGGTGTCTAAGAGAGTTGTCAGGTGGTGTGTGAAGAGGTGTAAGAGGTTGTTGAAGAGATAGTCAATCGAATTGAAGAATTGGAGATGAAATGAAATGTGCTTAGTAAGCAATCAGAGATTCTGTAAATCGTGTTTAAAAAACAGAGACGCGATAAATCGTCTTTAAGAAACGAACAGAGACGCGATAAATCGCGTCTGTACAGAAATCGTGTATGGTATTGTATAAAAATAAATATCGTATTGAATCGACGCGTTTGCCGGGTTGGAATTATGGTGGAAGTGGTTGGTATTTTGTAACGATTTGTACAAAAGATATGGTTTGTTATTTTGGGAAAGTCATTGGTGGCGAAATGAAATTGTCCGTGTCGGGTTGTAAGGTTGTAAGTTGTTGGTTAGATATCCCAAGTCATTTTTAGTTTGTAAAATTAGACGCGTTTGTGGTAATGC
>PKTJ01000026.1:0-4542 GCA_002869205.1 Candidatus Parcubacteria bacterium
ACAGAGTTAACTACCAATTATACGCCGTGGTCTCACGAAATGGCACATAGAATTGTATACAAAGTAGATGTGCTCGAAGATTGGGGATTGAAGTTTCCATCAGGAACACCACAGATCAATGCTTTTGAACTCGAAGGAGGTTGGTATGACGCAGGAGACTTTGATCGCAGACCGGTTCATCTGCTCACCGTTGGTCATTTACTTACTTTGCATGAAATCCTACCAAACTTAGGTGAGACGTTGAACATTCCAGAAAGTGGTAATGGTATTCCAGATATTTTGGACGAAGCACTCTTTGGTCTAAGGAGTTTTGAAACACTTCAAGAAGATGACGGTGGTGTACGTGGTGGTGTGGAATCAACGGGACACCCTGGTTTTACCGGAGCAGCGGATGATGCATTTGTGTATTGGACATATACACGAAACAGATACACATCATATGAATTTGCAAGCGTAGCAGCACATGCATCACGTCTACTCGCAGATGTGCCTGGTCAGGCAGCGCGTGCTACAGAGCTTCGTGATCGCGCGATTCGTGCATGGAATTGGGCAGAAGCACAGACAACGATCGGTACGACTGGCCCAAGTGGTAATATGTCGAGTGAAGGTAGTCTCAATCGTACACGTATGTCAGCGGCAGGATCGTTATTTGCACTTACGAACAATACTGTATATCGCGATGCATTTGGTGAACACGAAGGTCTTATCAATCCATCATATTGGCAAAATCTGTATGGTGTATGGAGTATGGCAAATGCACAAGATAGTAATGTAAACACTCTGCGTGATCGTGCACGCACCAAGATTTTGAATTCAGCAAATGAATACATAAGTACTCTAGAAGGAAATGCATATCGTAATGGTCTGGGAAGTCAATATAGTGATGAAAATATTGCATGGGGAAATGGTACTAATGGTATAAAATATGCATTGCCTGCAATTATGGCATATCATTTTTCACCGGAGCAAAGATATGTTGACGCCGTGTCACTCGGGGCTGACTTTCAGCTCGGCGCACACCCTTCTGGCATGTCATGGATGACAGGTCTAGGTATCAAGACACCAGAATATCCACTACATCTCATCTCGATGTATGATAATATCACAGAGCCTGTTCCGGGATTACCAATCAATGGACCGTCTGCGCGAAGAAGTGAGTGTACGAGTAATTACTTTGGTTGTCCTGTATACAATGGATTTACCCCAAACTTTATGACAGATGTGCCAGCGTATCATACGTATTCACCATGGGCTCGTATGGCACCAATGAACGAATTCACCGTATGGACAGACATGGGGTATACTACACTTGGATATGGGTTCCTCTACGGGGTAAGTGGTGAGTCAGCACAAGATCTGTCTGGTCTTACGCCAAGTCAATATCCATTGAATGCATTGACAAGATAATAGATAGATGATAACGTATATACATATGAAATATACATTGGCAAATAATAACAATAATAATGCGCCCAGCGGGATGTAGTTTTTCATAATACAAAAATTATAAATCCCGCTTAGATCAAGTGGGATTTTTATTTTATATTCCTCGATAGTTCAATTGGTAGAACAACTGGCTGTTAACCAGTAGGTTCCAGGTTCGAGTCCTGGTCGAGGAGCTGTAAAATCAGTCCTAGTCGTCTTATTTTTGTTTGAATAAAAACAATTAGGGTGTTAAAATGGAATAACTAAACACATTTTTATGATCTATCTGATAGGGGCCGCACCAAGATGTGGCAAAACTACGCTTGCAAAAGTAATTTCAAAGAAACACAAGATACCTTGGATTTCTTCTGACACACTTGAGGTAATTGGACGTGAATACACAAATAAAAAAGAATACGAAAAGAAATACCCATACTCACATTTGCGTAGAAAAGGTGGATGTCGACAAAATGATATATTTTATGAGACGTATTCTTCTCGTGAAATTATGAATGTTCTTAAAAAACAGGCCAAGGCAACTGAAAAAGCAATTGATATGATGATAGCTTGTGAGATAGCTGATGGGAATGATTATATTATCGAAGGGTATCATATTACGCCAAATTTTGTTAAAAGGATGGTAGGGAAATATGGTAAGAAAAATATACAGGCAGTGTTTCTAACGAAGTTCGATGCAGAAAAATTTGCAGTTGATGTACATAAAAGTACAACACCAAACGATTGGTTACTAGTTCTGACTAAAAAACCAGAGACTTTTGTTAAAGTTGGTAAAATGGTTGAAATGTATAGTCGGGATTTAGAAAAGTCTGCTAAGAAATATAGTTACAAAGTGGTTTGTATGGATAAGAGTTTTAAAAAACAACTTGGGGTGGCGATGAAATATTTAGTGTAGTAAAAATATGAGGATATGTCAGATACGTTTAAAAAGACAATCGCATTATATTCAAAATTAGGTACAGAATATCTTGATGATATTGAGGCATTTACACCAGTGGATATTCAAGAATTTATCGATTTATTACCAGAAAATGGGAAAGTGCTTGAGATCGGATGTGCAGGCGGTCGAGATGCAAAAGTATTTATCAAACAAGGGTTTGAATATGTTGGAATAGATTTAGTAGCAAAATTTATCAAAGAGGCAAAGAAACGTGTTCCTAAAGGTGTGTTTAAAAAAATGGATGTTTTGCAATTAGATTTTCCTAAAAATTATTTCGATGCAGTTTGGGCAAATGCAGTTTTCTTGCACTTGGATAAAAAAGACGTACCAAAAGCACTCAAAAATATATATCGTATGTTAAAACCAGGTGGTAAGATTCATGTGCGTGTAAAAAGGGGAAAAGGGAGTGTGTATACAAAGGATAATCTCTCAAAGGAGAATAAGAGGTTATTTACTTTTTTTTATAAAAACGAGTTAGAAAAATTTATAAAGGATAGTAGTTTTAAAATCATTTCTTCAAAAATACTTCCTGATGATTTAGGAAGAAATGTGGAGTGGGCGAGTGTTTGGGCAGAGAAAAAATAAATTTGTACGTTTTTTATTTTATATATAATTATTAAAGAGTTATGAACATAATATACCTAGACACAGAGACAACAGATGCCAATCCAGACGCACGATTAGTACAGCTTGCATATAAGGATGCAGGGACAGGTGAAGAAGTGAATGAGTATTTTAAACCACCCGTTTCAATTTCCTTTGGTGCAATGGCTGTTCACCATATTACAGAAAAGATGGTTGAAGACAAGCCGGAGTTTGAAGGTAGTGATCAGAAAAATAAACTTATTTCTATTATTGACGACAGTATTGTTGTTGCACACAATGCACTCTTTGATATCGGTATTCTCAAAAATGAAGGTGTAGAGACAAAAGAGTATATCGATACGCTTCGTGTGGCACGCCATGTCATGGATAGTGAGAGTTATGGGTTGCAATATCTCAGATATTCATTGGGTTTTGATATTGAGGCTGCGGCTCATGATGCGTGGGGAGATATATTGGTTCTTGAATCTTTATTTGAATATATAAAGGTGCAGATTGCGGAAAAATATTCCTTGTCAGATGAGGCTGGTATAATAGAAAAAATGATTGAGCTTACACACATGCCTGTTATGTTGCCTGAATTTTTGTTTGGTAAACATAGAGGAAAAACGTTTGAGGCTGTTGCAAAAGAAGATCAGGGATATCTGGAATGGCTATATAATAGTGAGACAAGTAAAGAGAAGTGGGACCAAAATGAAGACTTGGTATACACATTAAAAAACTATATTAATAAAATGTAATATAACAATTATGCCCAATACACAAGAAGAATATAATATCTCAGGAGATAAGCTTGTATCTAAGATTAAAGAGATAGTAAAAGAGGGGAATGCACGAAAGATCATAATTAAAAAGGAAGACGGGGAAACTCTTATCGAATTTCCACTCACGATTGGTGCGGTAGGTGTTTTGGCAGCGCCTATTATCGCGGCAGTCGGCGCTTTTGCGGCACTTGTAAGTAGTTGTACTATAATTGTAGAAAGAAAAGCAAAAGAAGAAAAATAAGTTATCAGGTATACTTAAAAAAGCAGAAGTGTACTACTGTGCGTTTCCGCTTTTTTTGTTCATCGTTCTATATCTCACAAAAATATGTTACACTACCGTTTCTTATGAATAAACAAGAATACATTTTATCCAAAGAGTCCATTGGAAAGGCTCTTTTCAAATTATCAGCACCTGCCATGATTGGCATGGTTGTTATGGCTTTGTATAATCTTGTCGATACTATCTTTGTGGGTCGTGGTGTGGGTGTGCTTGGGATTGCAGGTGTTGCGATTGTGTTTCCTATTCAGATGATCGTCATGGCACTTTCACAAACCATTGGTATTGGAGGTTCATCTCTCATATCACGTCTTATCGGTGCACAAAAAAAGGATGAAGCTGAGCATGTTTTGGGAAATGTATTTTCACTCGTGTTTTGGTCGAGTATTATTCTTATGATTTTAGGGATAATCTTTCTAAGACCACTCCTTCTCATGTTTGGTGCGACAGAAACGATTTTGCCATCAGCCGTGAGCTATGGGCGGATTATATTATTTGGTACAGTGTTCTTTTCA
>PKTJ01000026.1:4565-10716 GCA_002869205.1 Candidatus Parcubacteria bacterium
AATGCAAAAGCTGCTATGGTAACAATGCTTATAGGCGCAATTCTTAATATTATATTTGACCCTATATTTATTTTTTGGTTTGATATGGGAATATCTGGTGCTGCACTCGCGACTGTGCTTTCACAACTTATTGCGTTTATATATATTGTCTATTATTTTGCGAGCAAGAGAAGTATGTTGCGTTTGCGTAGAAGACATACCAAACTTCATAAACCCTATGTAAAAGAAATTTTTGCAGTTGGTTCATCATCGTTTGTGCGCATGTCAGCAGGCAGTGTTATGGCTATAGTGCTTAATAACACACTTGCCATATTTGGTGGTGATATTGCGATTGCAGCATTTGGTATTATCAATCGTTTATTGGCGTTTCTCTTTATGCCCATGTTCGGTGTAGTGCAGGGGATGCAACCGATTGTTGGTTATAGCGTAGGTGCAAAAAATTTAGAGCGCGCACGACATTCTATCAGATTATCAATCAATACAACGACGATAATGTCTGTTATTGCGTTTGTTATCTTACTTATCTTTCCAAGACAGCTTCTTAATATTTTTTCTACTGATCAAGGACTGCTTGATCTTGGATCTCGTGCAATGAGAATTATCGTGATCATGTTGCCGACTATTGGGTTTCAGGTTGTGGTGGCAGGAATGTATCAGGCGATGGGTAGGGCAAAAGAAGCTCTTGTCCTTTCTTCTTTGCGACAGGTCATATTGCTTGTTCCACTGCTCCTTATACTTCCACACTTTTTTGGGCTTGATGGTGTGTGGTATTCGTTTTTTGTGGCAGATGGATCAGCAGTCTTTGTAACGTGGTGGATGTATGTGCGTGAATTGCGTGTTATTGCAAACGTATAAATACAGGTATATACTCTCTATATAAGTTTTAACATAATATCTATGAATAGTAATCGTCTCAAGAGCACTCCAAAGGATGTATTTTTGCATTTATTTAATATCGTGACATTTTATTTGAGTGTCATAGGATTTATCACGCTCTTTATCCAGTATATCAATGCATTGTTTCCTGATGAACTCAATTATTATTTTGCAGGAATCGCAAGCGGGGTGCGTTGGTCAACATCGGTATTATTCATCGCTATTATTGCGTATGTGGTGAGTGCATGGATGCTTGAAAAGGATTTGGCCAAAACACAAGAAAAGAGAAATCTCAAATTACGCAAATGGCTTATCTACTTTACCTTGTTTATTTCAGCAGTAACGGTTATTGTAGATCTCATGATATTTGTGTTTAACTTTTTAGAAGGTGAGCTTGATACACGTTTCTTTTTGAAAGTCTTGGTTGTCTTGGTTGTGGCGGTTGCGGTGTTTGGGTATTATATGTGGGATTTGAGACGTACGAATGGAAAGACAAATTTACCAAAGATTCTCGCAATCGTAGTACTTACGGTCTCATTTGGTAGTATTGTTGCAGGATTTTTCATTATTGGTACACCAACTGAACAGAGAGATCGACGCTTTGATACACAGCGCACACAAGACTTAGAACAAATTCAAAACATGGTTTCAGATTATTGGATGGAACATGATGTCATTCCTGAAGATTTAACTGTATTGGAAAAAGAAACGGTAGGTTTTTCTGTGCCTACCGACCCTATTACACACGAAGCATATGAATATAATGTAACTGAAGAATTATCGTTTGAGTTGTGTGCAGTATTTGCACAGTCGAGCGATGATAAATTACATAGAAATATGAGAGAAGAGTATTATGCACCTGTCGTGTATAAAGATTTTTATAATGAAAATTGGAATCATGATGCTGGAAGAATGTGTTTTTCTCGCACCATAGATCCAGAGCTATACAAAGATATGAAAGGTGAATTACTTGAATCACCAGTTGTTCCGATGAGGTAGGGTCATAGAGCATACACCATAGAACATAGAACAAAAAACGTCCTGATATGAATCGGGGCGTTTTTATTTTTATATTCCTTACTTACTTTTTAACTTTATAACTTGTTAACTTGCGAACTCATCAATCATACCTCACAATACCTTGTTCATGATTCACACGATAATGAGCAATAGCGAGTTTTAGTTTGTGGTAATCGAAGTTGCCTTGAAATCTGTTATAAAGAGTCTTGAGTTTGCTTGGTAGTCCGTTTGTTTTTATTTCTTCAATTATTTTTTTGAGATCACTTTTACTTATAAAGTTTGAGATGTTAATGTCATACCCTTCTTCATATAAGTCTGCGAGATGTGCATAAATTGTCTGTTCTTTAAGATCTCTTTCACGTGCTATTTGAGGGACGGGCATGCCTTTTTGATAATACACATACGTAATTTGTTGTGTGGTTCCTTGGGTTTGTTTACCATCTTTATCTCGTGCCTGTGCGAAGTCTGCAATAGCTGTGATAAATTGCTTTCCATACGAGTTATATTTTTTGTCACCAACACCGGTGATTTGCTTCATTGACCGTTCGTTCATTGGCTTTTGGCTTGTCATTTCATCGAGTGTCGCATCATTAAATACGAGGTACGGAGGAATGTCATGGCTTTTGGCAATACTTTTTCTAAGTTCACGTAAGATCTCAAACAGTTCTTCATCTGCAGTTTGTCGTGCTGATTTTTGTTTACTTGCCTGAGTGCGTTGAGCAGCTCTTTGTTCAATAGACTGAAGCGTGACAAACTCTATCTGTTTTTCACCGCGTAACACTTCTTTGCCAAGAGGTGTAATTTTAAGGGTATAGTTTTGGTCATATGCAATATCTACGAGACCCATGTTGAGCATTTGCAGGAGATAATGTTGCCAATCGGGTGGTGAAATATCTTTGCCTGCGCCGTACGTCTTTATTTTGTCATAACCATTCATAAGAATTTCTTGTCTGCTAGAGCCGCGTAATACGTCGATCAATATGTGGGTCCCTACATTTTCTTTGAGTCTATATATTGCAGACAGCGCTTTGCGCGCTGTGTCAGTACCATCCATTATCTCTGGAGGATTTTTACATACATCACAGTTGTCACACTTCTCTTCCTTGTGTTCTCCAAAATATGACAAGAGAATTCGTCTACGGCAGATCAGCGCGTCAGCATATTGTTGCATGCGTTCAAGCTTGGCGATTTGTAGGCTTGGTTGTCCACTCTCCATGGCAAATCGTTTCAAAAGTATAACATCAGCCATGGTGTAGAAAAGTATCGTTTCACTTGGTAATCCATCGCGGCCTGCGCGACCTATTTCTTGATAATAACCTTCTATATTTTTTGGGAGATTGTGATGGATCACAAAGCGTACATTGGATTTATCAATACCCATACCAAACGCAATCGTAGCAACAATGATCTGAGTTCTTCCGTGAATGAAATTCTCCTGTGTTTTTGATCTCGTGTATGAGTCCATGCCTGCGTGGTAGTGAGATGCGTGGATATCTTCTTGTTGTAGGGCGGAGGCAACCTTTTCTGTCTGTTTGCGACTTAAGCAATATATAATACCTGCATCTTTTTTGCGCTGTTTTACAAAATCAATAATAGATTGTAATCGTTTGTGTGCAGGTAATACGGTCAGACGTAGGTTTGGTCTGTCAAAAGACGAGATAAATATTTTTGGGTTTTTGAGACGGAGTTGGTTTCTGATATCTTTGCGTGTAATTTTGTCAGCAGTAGCAGTGAGGGCGATTATGGGTACGTGTGGGAATGTATCTTTGAGTGTACCTAGTTTTGTATATTCTTTACGAAAATCATGTCCCCATGCAGAAATACAATGTGCTTCGTCAATAGCAAAAAGAGACACCTCTATTTTTTTGAGCAGATTTTGAAACGCATAGGTAACAAGTTTTTCCGGGGATANTAGTTTTAATTCACCGTTTAAAAGTGCTTGTTCTACTTCTTGTGTTTCTGTTTCATCAAGCGAGCTGTTGAGAAAATTTGCCGCAATGCCGTTTTCGATCAAACCCTCTACTTGGTCTTTCATGAGCGCAATGAGGGGTGATACCACAACAGTGACTCCTGGTAAGAGCGTTGCAGGAAGTTGATAACACAAAGATTTGCCTCCACCAGTAGGCATAAGTACAAGACAGTCTTTTCCTTTCAGAACAGTATCCACAATTTCTTCTTGGACATCTCGAAACGTGTTAAATCCAAAATTGTGTTTGAGGGATTTTTTTATTTTTTCTGGAGTCATGGAAAGAGTAAAAAGTTGAAAGTTGAAAAGTTTATAAAGTTATTTTTTTATAAGCTTTAGTTTTTGTTGCCTGGTTAGTTTTTTAATTGCCATTTCTCTTTTGGTTGCAATACTTCTATTCTTACATTTTTCTGTATAAACCAGAGAAAAGGGGAGACGGGCTCGTACGTATTTTGAGCCAGTGCCCTGTTTGTGTGTTTCTAGTCGTTTATCGAGATCTTTGGCTATACCTGTGTAGAGTGATCCATCACTGCATTGTAGTATATAGAGGGTATACATAGGAGCGGTATTATAGCAAAGATGAATTGATCTTACTATTGTGAGTTTTCTTATTGCATATTTATCAAAAAAAGTTTATGATTAATGTCAGTAGTTCACACCGGTATAGGTTTGGAGGCTTTATGGTGATGCATGTTCGTCAGGTTCCTGGCGAAGACTTCTTCTTCGAGACAGAGCAGCAGGCGCTGCTCACTGTTCGCAACGATGACTCTGTTCATGCCGAGTGCGCTGAGCGCGACACGTGTGATCAGGCCGGCTCTCTGGTCTGTCTCAGTTGTCTGCGCAGGACCGGCGGTCTCACGGACAGACCGGCCAACTGAGGGGGTCTATGAGCTCACGAAGCCCGCCAGGGGGTGTGTTTAGCACTGCCTGGCGGGTAGACACACCATATTATGTTGGTGTTTTTTATATGCCAAAAATACCTGAGACTTGACAAAATGGCTTAAAAATGGTATTATATAGCCATCAAATAACAGTGTTGTAAAACAAACAGAGTCGAGTTTGGGTCCACACTAGGTTTGATATCTCTGCCATAGGCAGATTACTTACTCATATTTGTTTTACAATTATGCAACAAGGTACAATTGCCAGACTTACCGACAAGGGGTTTGGTTTCATTACTCGTGAAGGCGAAGAAAAAGATCTCTTTTTCCACGCTAACGAGCTTGTAGACGTAGAGTACAACGATCTTCGTGAAGGCGACAAAGTAGAATTTGAAGTCGAAGAAGGTCCAAAAGGCTTGAACGCTGTTAAGGTTCAAAAAGTAGCCTAACTTTCTTACAAGAATTAAAGCACTCTCTTTCTAGGGAGTGTTTTTTTACTTAATTTGTTTAATTTTGAAGCATAGTGGTATAATAGAATTGGAAAGTCTATAAAGGGCTTTGTATATATAGAACTTTTAAACTTTCTACTTTTTACTTTTAAACTATCTACATATGCGGAGATTTTTATTCTTATCTTTAGGAGTTATTGCGTTTGCATTAATTTTGAGTGGAGGGGGTTGTTCGTTTGTATGTACGAACGGATCCGGAAATCTGGTATTGCAGGCACGTAATGTGACTGAGTTTAGTGCAATTGATTTGCGTGGGTCTGGAAATGTATATATTTCGCAAGGCGTGGTACCTGATCTCCAGATTAAAACTGATGATAATTTGCTTACAGAAATTACCACACGAGTGCACGACGGCATGCTTATAATTGACAGGAAAGACGGATCCAAGTGTATTAAACCAACAGGTGAAATCGAAATCTGGGTGACTATGCCAGAAGTAGTAGGGCTATCAATTTCTGGTTCAGGCAAGATGGTGGGTGAGACGACGTTTGTGAACAAAAGTGATGATTTGGATATGCGTATTTCTGGATCTGGTGAAATGGATCTCGATTTGGACGTGCCTGGATTTGATATGCATGTATCTGGTTCTGGTACACTGCGTGTGCGCGGTGAATCAGGATATGCAAATTTCGATGTGTCTGGATCAGGAAAATATTTTGGATTTGGACTCAATTCAGATACCGTAAAAATTGATATTGCTGGATCTGGAAAAGCTGAGGTCGGTGTGACTAAAAAGTTAGGCGTCGATGTCACAGGTAATGGAACTGTTTATTACAAAGGTAATCCAAAAGTAAATCAAAACATTGCTGGGTCCGGAAGTGTGGAGGCAGTAGACGATCCTGCTCCTGCTAAAGTCACCATTCCTACAAAGGTCAATACACCTACAGAAATTGTCATAC